>NZ_JBFROV010000036.1:179820-187353 GCF_041471725.1 Vibrio sp. 10N.261.51.F12
AACCAAGCCAGCAACCAAGCGTAAAATAACCAAAAGCTAGGCCAATAACCAACAATACAAGGCCTCTTTAACGGAGGTCTTTTCTTCTTGATGAATATTGACGATCGTAAAAATAACAGACCAAATCAAATACTTAAATATCAATCAAGTTGTATTTTATTCAAAACCGCTTCCTATTACTCCAATTTAAGTCAACCAATATACTGCTAATCTACATACCGGAATATCAAGTTCAACACCAGCATACGCACGTCATTTTTGCAGTTCATGCGCCTCCCAAAATTGACAAATAAATTGGGCTGAACTTAGGGTGCCAAACCATCGAGTGGATCTGGCGCTATTCATCATCATGTAACTGCTTTTATGGCCGTCATACCAAGCATCACAGGCGGTACAACTTTGGAGTGCCATAAAATTGATAATTTCGTCAATGTTTTGACGATTAAACGATTCACCCTATTGCATGTTGGACAGCATATTCTTACACTTGATAAAAAAGAAAGTACCGATAAGTACTTATTAAAATTAGAGACTCCGTAGTCCCCTCCACCTGTGTTGGTGATTAACTGAGTCCAATTGAAAACGTCGGAATGGTTCATAGCAGTGACGCAAACACATAACCCTAAAAACAGACCCCAAGCACCTCAACGCACAACGCAAACCCTAAACAGCACTGATGCTCTGGCAATGATTGAACATGGCAGTGATGTCACCTTAACAATCACGACGCCAGTCGGTACATCATTTCGCTGCAGCTCGCAATTTATTGGTGCTCACTCTGACCATCGTATTTTGTTGGAGTTGCCCCAAATCTCCGAGTCGGAGCTCAAAGATTTTTATCAAGAAGGCTTTTGGTTGGTTGTCCGTGCAATTTCACAGCGAGGTGAAGGCGGTATCATCCAGTTTCGTTCACAACTTCTTCATCGAATGGAAGAGCCCGTTCCACTGTTAGTACTGAGTATCCCTCAGTCTATGACTGTCACCAACCTACGCAAAGAAGCACGCTACGAGGTTAACTTAGATGCGGTGTTAGAATTCGGTGACAGACGTGTTCGTTGCGAGATTCGGGATATGTCAAAAAGTGGCTGCCGATTCATTTTACCCGCACTGAGTAAGCACCTCACCATTGGTGAACCGGTGACATTACGGGTCCAATCGGATGCAATGAAAGGTCGAGCCTTTCCTCCTTTATCCGGCCCAATTTGCAATGTGCAAAAGTCTAATCATTACAATGGTTACGGTATCCGATTTGATGAATTTGGCGAGGCGAATGCAAAAGAATTGCTTTCTCTTCTAAAATTTGACGGCACGAAATTTAAGCTTCGCGCTTAACGTTTTAACTCACCGTATAAAAGCAAAACCCGTCATATAAGACCTTACCAATATCGAGCTTTATCAGTATCAAGCTTTATCAGTATAATAAAAGTTAAGGTATGCGAATTAAGCTTAAACTCACAAAAATGCCAAGCACGAGGCTTGGCATTTCTAACAAGGTTCACCGGCTCCTATTACTTTCTCAACGCATTCAGCCGAGCTTGAGCAATGCCGAATACCGTATCGATGGGGTAACTCCCCTCTAAAGAGGCTGTCCCCGCGGGCTTCCCCGTAAAGAGCTCAACCGCTTCCGTCACATGATCGATTCCCCAGACATGAAACTCACCTTTTTCCACCGCTTTGACGATATCTGAACGCAACATTAGGTTATGTACATTAGAACGAGGAATCACGACGCCCTGCTCTGAGTTGCGCCCTTTGATGGTGCACACATCAAAGAAACCTTCAATTTTCTCGTTCACTCCCCCAATCGGTTGAGATTCACCAAACTGGTTCATTGAACCAGTAATGGCTATATCTTGACGGTTCGGTTGCCCAGAAAAGGCTGAAACAACGGCGCAAAATTCCGCCATACTGGCACTGTCACCATCAACACCACCATAAGACTGCTCAAAGGTAATCGTAGTGGTGAGTGGGACTTTCGCTGTCTTACCAAATACCGATGAGAGGTAAGCGGTTAGGATCATCACGCCTTTAGAGTGAATACTGCCACCTAGGTCGACGCTACGTTCGATATCAATCACCTCACCTTCACCATAAGAGGTGGTAGCGGTGATACGATTTGGCGCGCCAAACATATGGTCACTGGTACTCAATACAGACAGCGCGTTGACTTGTCCGATCGCTTCTCCCTGTGTATGAATAAGGGTTGTGCCGTTAGTGAACCCCTCCATGACACTGTCTTGTAGACGATTGACTCGCATTTGTTGATATTGCAGGGCTTGCTCGACGTGGCCAACTCGAATCAGGTTGGATTTAGCGTTGCGCGCGACGTAATTAGATTCCCTAAGCAAATTCGCGATGTTCGCTGAATGCAGCGACAGCTTCTGCTGATCGCCTGATAAACGCGAGCTGTGCTCGATGATGCGAGCGATCGCTTTACGGTCACAATGCAGCATATTGTTGTCATGAATGATACTGGAAATAAAACGGGCGTATTGCAGTTCAGAGTCCGGGCTACGCGTCATTTCATCTTCAAAATCTGCCGTGACTTTAAACAGCTCTCCGAACTCCGGATCATAATGCTGAAGCAGTTGATAGGTTCGATAGTCACCGAACAAAATGATTTTCACATCAAGAGGAATCGGCTGCGGATCCAAAGAGACAGCGCCCGTCAATGTGACCTCTTTTTCTAAAGAGGTAAAACTGAGCTGTCTAGAGCGCAACGCTCGTTTTAAGCCATCCCAAACATACGGTTGTTCTAACACCTTAACCGCATCAATTAACAGGACACCGCCATTGGCTTTATGCAGGCTTCCTGCTCGAATAAGAGAAAAATCGGTAAACACGGTTCCCTTGTAGGTAGCCGTCTCTATATAACCAAATAAAGAGTGGTAGTTTGGATTTTCCTCCACAATGATAGGCAGGTCTTCGCATGCTTGTTTTACCAAAACATTGACCTTATAACGACGAGGAAAATTCTTATCAAGCGAGGCGGTTGCAATCTCGCCCTGCTCATTGCCTTCCTCCAAAAAGATATCCACATTCTCGCAAATGTCTTTTTGGAGTTCAGTCAAATATTGTTTTATTTCGGTGTAGCCGTTATAGCCTTTTTTAAGCTTCTTAATGGAGTGACTTATCACACCCAATGTCACTTCATCATTTAATTTCTGAATATTGTCAGTGTAGGTTTCTTCGAGCGCGGTTAACTCACGAGCCATTCCACGTAGACTGATCTCTAACTCATCGATACTGACACCGAATTGGGCTTGCTTTTCTTCTGGCAAGGCATCAAATGATTCTTCTGTGTGCAGATCTTCGCCGTTCAAAGCAACAAACTGATAATCACCATGTGGAGTAATCGTCAGGCTGATCTCTTTTGCCTTTGCTTCCTCACTCAATTTATCTAGTTCAGTTTGTTGAACACTCGCTAAGTCGTTCTTAAGCTTGTCAGCACGACCGTAATACAGTTCATTATCAAACGCCATCGGGATCGCTTTCACCAATTTTGCAATCAGCTTCTCTACATCTTGCTTAAGGCGAGACCCCGTCCCACAGGGCAATTTTAGGACTTGTGGTATCCGTGTGTCAGAAAAATTAGCCACATAGCACCAATCAAATAATGCCTCGCGGTCATGTTGATGACGGCTAAGATAACGCAAGATCATCGTACGCTTACCAAGACCATTCTGCCCAATGGCGTAGATGTTATAGCCTTTCTCTTTGATGGACATCGCAAACTCAACGGCTTTCTGTGCACGCTCTTGACCAACGATTTCATCAATAGGAGAGAGTTCTTTGGTTGACTTACAAGGCAGCTTTTCAAGCTCTGCCGCATGGTATAGCGATGTAGATTCTAATCTCTGAATTGCCATAACCCGCTCCTGATTATTCCTTTAATAATCTAAGTTTAGCTGAATTACTTTTAAGATTTAGTGACTTACTCTCAAATTAAGTTCAAGTGATTGCTTTTTGAACAGATGCAAGCTCAAAATACATGCTCAACCATGAATAAAAGACCGATAAGTGGTCAGCAAAACGGTCACGAAATCAGCATGCCACATTGCTTCAACCAGAGACAAAAGCAAGCAATTCCCTTCTCATTCGATGTCGTCTGGTTGGTGATTAAATAATGCTGACTATTGCTTTTCATTGCCAATGGATGCGCAATCATTAAGTCTCCTTGCTTAATCGCATCCTCCACTAACACCGACTTTGCCAGCAACATGCCAAGCCCTTGCAATGCAGCCTCCATCGATAACTGGGTGCTATCAAACGACATAATCGGCTCGTCAAATGTTAGTGGCTTGTCATGCAGTTGAAACCACTCCCTCCAACCTTCGCTATACCCTAATGTGGCGAGCTTTGGAAATGCTGCGATGTCTTCAATCGGTTGGGTAAAATCAAATTGATTCATAAATGAAGGGCTCGCCACAACCACCCACTCTTCACCTTGTGTCAGAGGCTCATACGTTACCTCAGACCAATTGCCGTAGCCGTTAATGATTTCAACGTCGACCATGTTGTTATTGCTTGGGTACAAGTTAGTGGTGGAATAAAATTGCAGGGTGATATCAGGGTGATTTCGGTGAAAATCTGCCACGCGAGGCAATAACCACGTATGACAAAAGCTTTGTGCAACACGGATCGATAACGTTTGTCGCGTTTTTTTACCAAAGAGGTGATCAGTACCCAGACAAAGCTTGTTAAAGATGTCGGTCAGTAGCGGTAAATACTGGACCGCCTGTTCCGTCAACACCAATTGCGCCCCCATTCGCTCAAATAGGCGTGCACCTAGATACGCTTCGAGAAGTTTTATTTGCTGACTGATCGCTGCCCGAGTGACATTGAGCTCATGAGCCGCTTCAGAAAAACTGCCATGCCGAGCTGCAGCTTCAAACGCCCTTAACGCTTTAAAAGGGGGGATCCGACGTTGATTTGTCATCGGTTGGGGCGAGGTCACTAGCATCAATAATTATCATCGCTTAAGGTGAGGTTAGGCCTCGACTATAACGGACCTATGTTAAAAACGAATGAATGCACGCTAATGAAACCAATGGACAAGCAGCACAGTCTTAAAACCGAACTTTCGTTTTAGATCGATGTACTGCTTTCCATGCTTTATATTTTATGCATAGACGACATCTTCTTTACGACCATACGGACGTTACAGCTTGTCGGCTTTTCCTGCCGCCCCCGCTAGCTTTGACAGCCATCGGTCAATGAGCAATGGTGTTATTTCTTGTTGCTCCGCGGCTTCTTTTCTTCTGACGGCGTTTCGAACCATCATGGCACCGCACCAACGAAATGGCTCTGGCGGGAAATACCCTCTCGGCCCTTTGGCTAAGCCACATTGCGTATACGCATTGTCTTCTTTAAGTACCATACTCGACAGAATTTTTGCACCAATGCGAGTTTGGGCCACACCATTCCCCGAATAACCCAATCCATAAAAGATATGAGGGTGGCCACGTAGCCGATCAAAAAATGGTAACCCCGTCACCGAGCGATCGGAGCCTCCCGTCCAACTATGCGCAATGTCCGATTTATTTAGATAAGGGAATAGCCATGAGAAACTGCTTTCTAGTTGCGTTAAATACCGGCTTGCAGAATGGAACATTCCATCCACTTTATTACCAAATGAAAAACGGTTTCCCCCTTTCCCTAGCATCAGTCGACCATCTTTCGTATCACGGTAGTAATGCACGAATATGCGAGAATCCACGACGGTCACGCCTTTCTCGGGCCCAAATTCAGCTAACTTTCCCTCAACCGGTTTAGTCAGCACCATATCCGATGACACGACGACGATAGAGCGCTTAAACTCAGGAAATTGTTCTATGAGCCAAGCATTAGTGGCAAAAATCACATTCTTTGCCTTCACTCGTCCCGTCTCAGTCGTCACTACCGCGGGTTGGCTTTCATCCAAGCTAAGCATCGGCGTATTTTCATAGACTTGCACGCCCAGTTCTTTTGCTACACGCATCAAACCACGTGCAAGCTTTGCGGGCTGAACACTGCCGGCTGCCGGCGAGTAAAATGCTTCCTTATGAACTTTTGAGCCGGTTCTTGAGGGCAAACTTTCGGGGGCAACGTTTGCCCAACTATTTACATTTTCGGCTTCAAGTGCGGCAACGACAGGATCCATTGTGCCTGACTGAGCCTGATTCGTTGCGGTGTAATACGTGCCGTTGGTAAACAGTTCCGCGTCGACCTTATATTCTTCGCAAAATTCACGAATTTCAGATATCACGGCCTCTGATTCTTTCACTAACCATTGAGCTTCTGTTTGTCCGAACAGCTTTTTTAATGTCGGGTATTTCGTTGCCCATGTCAGCAAGCAGCCACCGTTATAGCCGGAAGCGCCTGAGCCACAGCGCCCTTTTTCCAACACGGCAACCGTCAAGTCTGGCTGTTTTTGCTTAAGGAGAATAGCACTCCATAAGCCGGTAAACCCTCCACCAACGATGGCAACATCCACTGAAATATCACCATCCAACGTTTCTACAGGCTGCTGATAAGAGCCTAGCGCATCGTGTAACCAATAACTGTATTCTTTTGACATAATACTTTTCTGCCGTCTTTAATTGATGACCGTTAGACTAAGTGGATTTTTACTTTTTCGTCAGCGAGAAAAACTTAACGCTAGCGTTAGAATAAATCGCGCTCACTTCATCTATTGTTCATAAAGCAATACACGCTCGCGTGACCTTACTCGTATCTATCGACAATTCACAAGTTAGTTTTATTAAAGGTTTGGTAAAGAAAATCAATGACCTTGTAACATATTGACGCCATTGGCACCTCTTAATATTGACCCCATAAATCAAAAGCATGGAGTGATAAAAATGAGTATCAATGTTAAAATCGCCGGCGTTGCGGTTACGTTACTTGCGCTGTCGGGGTGTAATACCTCTTCTAAAGATGACACGACGGTGTCTGAACCAAAGGTCAGAAAGTCACTGTTAGTCATGATCGATGGCGCAAGATACGAAGCGGTTCTCAATGCTTCGACACCAAATATGGATCGATTAGAAATCCAGCAAGCTTACACGGGAGGTATTTCAGGCTCACTTTCGCAATCGGGCACCAGTACCGTTGAAGGTGAATCAACGCTGTGGACAGGAAGCTGGCACACTATCCAAAAGTCTGGAGAGAATGGGTTTCAAACGGTTTGGCAACATCTCAAGGAAGATGAGCCTGAATTAATGATCGGACTTTATCCAAATTGGCCAATATTTGACTACATTAGCTTCGATCTCGATAGCATTACAAAAAAAAGTGCGTTTCGTACGGGTACTGATCGCGATGCGGAACACCAAAACTCACGAGTAATCGCAGATAAGATCGCGTCCGGAGAGTATGACTCTTTGTTTACCACTATCGATATGGTTGATTACTCAGGGCATTGTAACTACGGAAATAGTGGCGGAGCTTGGTCTGACGAATATGTCACTACGATTGAAGAAGCAGACCAAGTATTTGGCTACATGCTTGACGCGATCAAAGCAAGGGAAGCACAGGGCAAGATCATGAAAG
>NZ_JBFROV010000037.1:0-26891 GCF_041471725.1 Vibrio sp. 10N.261.51.F12
ACAGTCATATTTATCAATGATTTAAATTTATATCTCTGTCATTTTATACCGACAATTAGCCTGTAACCAAATGTTTCCTGATCAATAACAAGTCCTACATCACAGATGTTCCTCAATAAATGATAAAAAATATAATCATACAAATTGAGGAAATTTTAGATGAACAAAAACCTTATCGCGATGATGATCGCAACGATAGTTGTTACTGGGTGCATGTCTACCGGAGAGGGCGCTGGGGACACTGTTATGGCCGCGTCTGAGCGAGGGCTTAACACGGAAACTTTGCTGGCCAATAACACGAAACCTTTCGTCACTGGAAGCGAGATTGGTGAGGGAGATACGCAAGCTCTAAAAGAGCAATTGCTTAACCTAAAAGACGGAGATGAGCTGGTTATTCCAAAAGGAAAGTACTCAGATCTGGGTCAATTTGATATAACCGCGAACAACGTGACAATCAAGGCAGAGCAAGCTGGGACGGCATGGTTCACTGGGTTGGTTCAGATTAATTTACGTGGCAACAACATTACCCTTGATGGCGTGGTCTTCACAGAAGGTGGGCCTGCTGAGCGAATGGGCGGCATTATTTTCCGTGGTAATGATAATCAGCTCGTTAACTCGACTTTCTATTATTTCAACGATAAGTACACCTACGAACCTGATGACCGACGCTCTGAGTACCCTAAGTACTTATGGATTGCAATGTATGGCAAAAACAACCAGCTTATCGACAATACATTCGAAGGTAAGCATAAACGCGGTACATTAATTGGTATTCAGAAGGCCAGCGGTGATGAGACCGCCGATCACCATATGATTAAGGGCAACCTTTTCTATAACCAAAAACACAACCAGTTTAACGAGTTCGATATTGCTGATGCGAAACGTTATAACTCTAACAGCTGGGAAGCCATACGCGTAGGTGACTCAAAAAGCTCTATCTATCCATCGAAAACGACCATAGAGGGTAACCTCTTCTTGCAAAGTGACGGTGAGACAGAACTGGTTTCGCTAAAATCGGCTGGGAATGCCATCCGTGGCAACACATTTATTGATAACGCCTCAATGATTTCACTTCGTCATGGTGTCAATAACACAGTTGAAAATAACGTCATCTTGGGCAACAGCAAGCGCTTTAGTGGTGGTATTCGTTTGTACGATGAAGGCCACGTGATTCGTAACAACTATATTGAGCGCGTGATGGGTACCGGTAACGTACGCGGTGGTATTGCCATCAATACTGGTATTACCGATGTGCTAGCGGGTGAAACACTTGACCAGGATGTCAAAGGTAAAGAACTCAGCAAGCAAGCGACGCCTTACAAGGTCTTAATTGAAAACAATTCAGTCATCGATTCTCGTCAGAATTTTTTATACTCCGACAAAAAGCACCGTGTCAGCCTATATGACAACTCTCAGGTGACGTCAGTATATGCCGGTACAGACATCACGTTTAGGAATAATATTTCTTATGCAGGTGTGTCGAACAGTCTGGCATTGAAGGGAAATGACTCGGTAGCCGCGCTCGTTAATCCTGTCTACGAAAACGATATCTACTATGGTTCCGTCGCTGGAACAGAGCTGCCATGGGAAGGCGTATTGTACCGCGACCCTAAATTTGTCTCGGCCGAAAATGGCTTGCTAGAAGCATCAAATTTTGACGGCGGCGCAAGGGACCTCACCGTGTTAACAATGAATGAAACTGGCGCGACCTACCGAATCAAAAAATAAGACCTACCACTATCAGAATGTAGAGGCTCAGTAATGAGCCTCCCTCAAATCGAAAGAGCGAAAACAATATGAAACTCAAAACTTTATCTACGCTGATTGCAGTGGCGATGACTGCTGGAACTTTAACAGGCTGTAATTTTTATGACGAGCCTCCGGGTGGGGAAGTACCTGAGGAGCCAACAACGCCGCCACCTATTGAAGATGTAGATACTATTGTTGAATCTGTGTCTGAACTTGCTGCTGCAATTCAAAGTGCAGAACACGGCGCGGTGATTGGCCTAAAAGCCGGCGGTGATTTTGCGTCAATAGGTACGTTGATTCTGACAAAACCGATCACGCTAACGTCGGTTGATGCGGATGGTAACTTGAGTGATGACGGTGTCGATCAGGCGGTCATCACTGGTGCGACATGTATTGATGTCCCATCAACGGCAGATTCTATCTTAAAAGGCACAACAGGTATTAGGTTGAGCAACCTAAGCTTTGACAATGTCACGTTAGATACCTGTGGTTCCGAGGATACCTCTCGCTCCGTTATCAATGTGGGTAAAGTTGGCGATGGCGATACGCCGGTTGTTTTAGAAAAACTGACGTTTAATGGCATGAACTTTACTGAGTCTACTTCTAGTCCTACCGCCTGGGTATATTCCCGTGGTCTGGTTGATATTCAAGATAGCGAGTTTTTAAACAAGCAGGTTGATAACACGACAACAGGAATCTTGTATTTAAACTGTGGCAGCAACAAGATTAATGGTGGCAGCGCGCGAAACTCAAGCCCAGTATTTACCAATAACACGGTTGAGTTGACTGGCGACTCTGCTGCGCTTAACGGCATCGTTGCTGGACAGTTTGATGGAAAAGCATGTGGCGCAGTCGTCACGGGTAACTTGTTTACTGGTTTTGCAAATGATGTTTCTACCGACGCCGATACTTTCGCGGCCATTGTAGATGGTGACACGACTGGTGGAAACAAAATTGAAGGGAATGACTTTGGAGAAGGCAGTACACCGCCACCGACGGACCCAGACAGCGATGTAGATGTATTGAATGAGTCGATTCAGGCGGCGAGTGTTGGGCAGGTCATTTCACTCGGTGCGGATAAAGATTACTCAGAGGGCATCATCGAATTAAGCAAAGAAGTGATTTTGGATGGTGAAAATCTTGCGACGATCACAGGTAGTGCATGCATTAATATTAGCGCGGCAGGAGCCGAGGTGAAGAATCTTAGCTTTAAAAATAATGCCATAACATCATGTGCGAGCGGCGAAAGTAGTCAAGGACGTTCAGGTTCAATCACCATCATGCAAGTAGGGGAAGAAAATAAACCTGTTTTATTAACGAACTTACATATCGACGCGCAAGATATTACTAATGACATGCTTGAGAATAAGGCAAGTCTTATTTATTCCAGTGGTTACTTCGAATTACTGAATAGTACATTTGTCAATCTGCAATCCAATATTCAGAACAATGCGGTTTATACGCCATGTCATAAATTAGAAGCCAGAATGGGTAGTGTTATTCAAGGCAATAACTTCGCCATTAATGATGCTGGCAATAGTGAGGTGGCTGCTATTAAGTTTGGTAATTCAAGCAGTGGTGCTATTCAAGATAATACTTATAATAATAGCTGCTTAGTGACTATTGAAAACAATGTATTTACTGGGTATTCGGTTAATGTGACCGACTCTGTTGGCAGTAGCAGTGACAACCCAAGAGTTGCTGCAGTCTTTGCTCGCAATGAAGCTATGCAAAATGATGTAGAAAATACCAACACCTTCCAATAATAAATGAATTATTTCAAGCATGCGTGTAACGCGCATGCTGGGTATTTCTAGTGCCTAAATAAAGAGATTTCAGAATGAAAAAAACAATATTAGCCGCGAGCGTATTCGCAATGTTCAGTGGTGCCGCCTTCGGTAGCAGTACAATGACAGTAAAGTGGGAACATAAACTATTAGAAGGCCGTACCGACCGCCCTAAGTTTGAATTCGGTCATCGTATGGATAATGGATTTAAGTTTGGCTTCGAGCAAGTTTGGCAATATGACCGTAGCGAAGATAAATATGAATCTGGTTTTGCACCAGAGCAGTACGAATTAACCTTTAAAACGGATTATCGATTCCGTTGGGGGGATAAAAATGAACACCAAGCGGGACCAGTATTAGATTATCAATTAAAAGACACCGCTAAAAATGTTCGAGTTGGGGCATTTTATGGGTATCGTTTTACTCGTAACTTTGATGCAAAAGTGCGTGCCCGTTATTCGCAAAATATAGACCGTATTCGTTTAGATAGCTACGATAGCAACGGCAACTTTAAACCAGGTAGTGACCGTGATGATTTCAATAAAGAAATGCGATATGACCTGTGGTTGACGTACAAATGGAATGACTGGACGTTTGTTTGGGATGCCATTGTTTTACAGAAAATTTCATCATTTGAAAATAATAGTGGTGTTGAGCAGCACATTTACGACAATAACGAGCGGTTGGCCATGGAAAATGAATTCAGTGCAGAATATCGTTTACCAAAAGCACGAGCGCATGCTTTTTATGGTAAGTTTAAGCTCAAGCAGAAACTTTCCAAACCTAGCCATGAAACCAGTGATAGCCAACCTTACGACTGGGCGGGTAAGCGTGATAACGCGATAGAGTTTGGTTATAAATATCGCTTTTAGTATCGAGAACCAATAGTCAATGAGACAACGTCATTGAAGTTTGGCTTAGCTGGAGCCCCGTTCGGTATCACATGGTTAATGTGTGGATGAGCGGGGCTTTTTTAACTTTGTATTGTTTAAGATGTTATCTATGAAATCAAATACTCTTATTATGTGCTCTTTAATTTCTAGCGCACTGATGCTTTCCGGGTGTGGCGGCGAAGATGGAAGCTCGCCATCATCACCGAATACAGGCACCGACCCGGTTGCCCCGTATACACAACCCCGTTATCAAGCGATCCTTGCTCAAT
Organism: Vibrio sp. 10N.261.51.F12; assembly: GCF_041471725.1. Lineage (NCBI taxonomy): Bacteria > Pseudomonadati > Pseudomonadota > Gammaproteobacteria > Vibrionales > Vibrionaceae > Vibrio > Vibrio sp. 10N.261.51.F12. The sequence goes on from NZ_JBFROV010000037.1 coordinate 4,699, forward strand.
CTAACCTTCAAGTTTCTGACCCCGAGGGTATGGAGGGCAATCACACCACGGTGGTGCGAAACGGCGAATTTGTCGACTACTACAGTGACCATTTTTATTCCGATGCGAGCACTGAACATCTGACTTTTAAGATGTCGGGTTACAAATTACGCTCAGAATTACGGCTGATAGACAATTTTGATACATCAGAACAAGGTAAGCAGCGAGAGCTTCACGCACGTCTGCAACCTATTGACGTTGAGGCGTCTCTTTCGAATAGCAATTCCGATAATGACGAAGTCACGTATCTACAAATTCACAATATAGGCCTAGACGAACAAGGAACGGGGGCTATTCCTCATCCATTATTGCGGGTGGTCTATGAAGCTGAGCGCGATGGCTTTGAGGGGCATTATTGGGCCGTCTTAAAAATCAATGCGCTAGACTGCAGCGCAGGAAGTGCAGATGAGCATCTCAGTGATTGTAATAACGCCTATGAACGCATCAACTTAGGAAAAGCTAACCTGAGTGGTGAGACGGATATGCGGCTCTTGATCCGAGAGAGTGAGTTGGTGATTGAGGTGGATTCACAGGTCATCGCGACTCGTGACATATCATACTGGGCTCCATTGCTCAGTTACTTTAAAGCGGGTGTTTACAACCAATTTGAACATGGAGAAGCTGTGGTCCAGTACCCTCTTTTAACGGCAGCGGTCAGTGACTATTCAGCGGAGAATAATTGGGATATTGACCAGTGGAAGATAACGATTCCAGCGAGTAAGAATGATTGGTATGGCAGTGGCGGTACGAGTGCTGCTGAGCTTGAACCGGCACATTGCCAGTCTAATAAAGGGGTATTGAGTAACGACTCGGAGCTATGGTATTCAGATGCGGATGTGTCCTTTTTTGATGTTGGCGACGGACGTATGCATTTTCGAGCGAATATGGGCTACGGTACCACGACGACGAATTCTAACTATATACGCTCAGAGTTAAGAGAGCTCTTTAACGCGCAAAAGGTCGGCAGTTGCAGTACGAGTAGCAGTAATACGAGTTGGTTCATTAATGATTCGGCAACGGGCACAGCCACCCATCGTCTTACGTCGACGGTTAGGATTGACGACTACCCAGATAACATCAGTCTGCCTAAAGTTATTGTTGGTCAAGTTCATGGTTGGGAAATCAAGCAAGCCCTTGTCAAAGTGCTGTGGGAGGGAAGCAATAAGCCAGTGCGCGTTATCCTCAATCAAGACTTTTTTAAGGGCAATGTTTCTTGCGATAGTGATAACCCTATTAACCATTGTGATAACTGGTCGTTCAGTGTTGATATGGGCACCTATCCTGCGTATATCGATTGGCAGTATGTGATTGAAGTAAACGAGCAAGGGATACGACTTGAGACGCAGAATTCAGATTTAAATGGTGCGGATTCAAACAACAAAGTGACTCGTTTCTTGAAGTGGGGAGAGGTTTATTCTGATACCAATAACGGCGATATTGTGATGAGTGAACAATGGACGAACGATGACGTCGCTTATTATTTCAAGGCTGGGATTTATCCTCAATTTAAACCGGAAGAAAAGTACAATAATAAATTTTTCTCGGTGAGCTTTGATGAGGTTACTATCCGTCATTATTAAACCGGTATTGATTCTTTTTTCAGTGGTGGTTTTTCGAAAAAACCAATGCAGTATAAAAAACGCCAGCTCAGCTGGCGTTTTTTATTGTTGTAATTGAGTATACGCTGCGATGAAAGTGCAGAAATTATGAGTTCGTCATGTCTATTGTTTTTTCTGCCTAATTGCGAGAATCACTTGTGGTAATAGTGATGTGACAATCATGCCCGCCATAAGGACATATTGCGGTGTGGTAAACGATTCACCCAGTAACACCATCCCACAAACAATACCGGCAATAGGGTTTGCGATGCCGCCAAAAGTAAAATCGACAACGGTCATACGTTGTAACAACCAAACGTACATACCATAACCAAGTGCAGTATTGAGACCAATAACCCACAATAAGCCCATAATATTTCTGCTATCAAGGTTTTGGTAAACATTAAGGTACAGCGACGGAGTCATAGTGGCATGAATGCCTGCTGCGATCGCCAGCATAGTGCCGCCTAAAATCAGCTGCCATGTGAGTACCGTCCACCAGTGCATTCTGTTGCCAAGAGATTTCGTTACACTGCTACCGACCACAATACACATGATGGCGGCCAACATTGCACTAAGACCAACCGGGTTCAAGACCATCGAGCCCGGAGAGAATAAGAAATAGGCGATGATTACTAACAGTAGCCCGCTGATAGCTTGAATCCAACTAGGTTTACGTTTACCAATTAACCAATGGTAAAGCATGGCAAATACCGGCACCGAGACCATTCCAACACCAGAGATCGCTGATGGCAGCGTTTGTGCCATGACAAAGATAAGCCCAAAGAAGACCGCGATGTTAATCAAGCCAAGACTGAACAATATTGGCCAGTCACCCTTTTGGGGTAATGTTGGTTTACACGCGATCAGCAGGAGTCCAGCAGGCAGTGCTCTAAGCGCGCCGAGTAAAATCGGCGGCCAATCAGGTAAGGAGAACTTAGTGACCGCGTAGGTGGTCCCCCAAAAGAAAGCCGGTATCATTGCGAGTAATATATTCATTTTTTATCTTTACGTTAAGATATTATTCCCTAATGTACGGATGAAGCCACTGCCTGTAAAGTATCTTTATGTTAAAATAGTTTTAATGAAAACTGTCATGATGGAGATTGACACAAAATGGATGCAGTTGATCGCGTAGTTGCGCAATGGGCGAAGGAAAAGCCAGATCTAGAAACTGAGCCGATGGCGATGATGGGGCGTATGATGCGCCTTGCAAAGTATATGGAAAACCAGGTAGCGGAAGTTCATAAAAAATATGATCTTAAGATGGGTGAGTTTGATGTATTGGCGACATTACGGCGCAGCGGTACGCCTTACCAGTTAACGCCTTCCGAATTGATTGACTCTATGATGCTGACATCTGGCGCAATGACCAATCGTTTAGATAAGCTGGAGTCAAAAGGCTATATTTCAAGAACTCACAGTGAAGAAGATCGTCGTAGTGTCAGAGTTAAGCTCACCAGTGGTGGGTTGGTACTGATCGACAAAATGATAGAAGAACATGTCGACGTTCAACGAGAGCTTGTTCAGTCATTGTCTAAACCACAGAAAAAAAATATGAATCAATTGCTCAAGCATTGGTTGGGTCAGTTTGAATAAAAAGAGGTGCTCAATGAGCACCTCTTTGGTGAGTGGCCTTTCAAGTCGGTGAGTTTTATCCCATCAACCTACTTAGCTAAAAGTTATAGTTAACACCTAACCGTATGTCTCTGCCTGGCGCATAAACACCGGCTACGCTTTCAAATCCAGGGAATGCAGTAAAATCACCTATACTGGAATGGTCACGGTAGTACTCATTGAATAAGTTGGTCACAGTAAGGTTCACATGGAGTTCTTCGCTACTTAATGGATACCATTGGACAAAAATATCGTGAACTTGATACCCAGGTTTGTCGATGGAGGAACCCTCAGGGACATAGGCATTTATTACATCAACATTACTTAGGTCGGCAACGTAAGTATAGTTCCAGCCAAACTCAAGATCTGGATTTACATTGTAGGTTAGGTTGAGTCCAAACGTATCTCCGCGGGAGTTACCAATACCAATGTGATCATATCCATTAAGTGTTTGGCCATTTAATTTAGCGTCAACACTACTAAAGCTCGCAATGGCTGTTAAGCCCTCATACCAATACTTTGCTTTCAATTCATAACCTTTGGTTTTGAGTTGACCTAGATTTTCATATTGTCGATTCTCAACGCCAATGACATCGTCAATTGTACTTTGGAACACAGTCGCAGATGCTAACCAATTGGATTGCATGTATTCCAAGCCCACCTCTGTATTTTGGGCAGTTTCACTTTTTAAGTCGGGATTTATTGTATAGACATCGAGTGTAAATGTGTCACCAACTTGTTTACCTCGTAAGGCTTGAGCGTACCCGGCATTCAGCTGTAATGAATTAGTAACTTGGTAATTAAAGCCGACATTTGAACTAAGGCCGTCATTGTTAATGCTCGTGTCGGATGATTGCTGCTCCATGTGATAATTGTCATATCTTGTACCAAAGCTGAGCATGAGGTCTTGTGTTGCCTGCCAATGATCTTGAGCGTACAGACCAAATACATTTCCCTTTTCTTTTACTGCTGGACCGGCATTTGACTCTAAGGATTGAGCGGTTGCTTCATCGCGACGATATTCAACACCGTAAGTGACGGTATGTTGTTTAATACCACTAATGTTACGTACGTCGAAGCCAATAGTATTGACTTCGCCATTATACTTTCCGTAGACCGCATCTTGGGTCACATCTGCTTGCGTGTAATACAAAGCGGTTTCTAGATTAACGAGTTCATTCAGTCCAAAAGTATGGTTGGCGGTAAAAGTATGTCGCTGTGTCTCTAAGGGATAAAGTGGATCACCGGCAAGCGCTGGCCAGTTTGGTCGTCGACCAAATTCACCGTGTTCATTGCGGTTTTCATAGCTGAGAGATAATGTCTGATTGTCGGTAATGTTACCGTCAAGTTTTAAAAAACCCAGAGCTCTGTCTGACGAACTACCATAAATTTCATCACCATTACCATCGTACATGTTGTCATTATTGCTCGTCACAAATGAACCGAGTAAACCCCAGTTATCATTGATTTCGCCGTATAAACTTGCGCTCGCTTTGTACCCATTATTGCTGAAATAATTTGCACTCACTGAGCCACCAAAGCTCTCTCCTGGCGCGAGTAGGTCATGTGCACTTTTCGTTTTAAAACGAATAGCGCCACCTAATGCACCAAAGCCACTGGTTGCTTCACCGGCACCGGCTTGGACTTCAACGGTTTTAAGTAAATAAGGATCGACCGATAGACGGCCAATATGATGAAATAGGGTACTGGTTTGCGGTGCACCATCCACAGTCACATTTAAGTAAGTGTCTTCTAGGCCTCTCACATATACTTTTTGTGCGACACCGATAGAGCCACCTACAGAAACGGATGGATCGGTTCTGAAAATATCTTCCATATCTTGCGCTTGGTATTGTTCAAGCTCTGCGTCTGTTACCGAGAAGTTTGTTAGTTTACCAACCACAACGATCACTTCGGGTTCTTGATTCTCTTTATCTAAAACGGGTTCCGAGTTTTCAGCCAGAGCTAAGGGCGAAGAAAGCGAGCCTGCAATAGCGGTTGCAAGCAATGATATTTTGAATTCCATTTGCATTATTCCGTAATTTCTTGTTATTTGTTTTGTTTAAATTGAGTGAGGGGGGATTTCACCCGCACGTAAATAATAATAATATTAATTATCATTTGTGTTTATATCATTGTGTGAGATGAGAATGCAAATGACCGGGCACTAGCTAGCCGCTTTTTATTATGAAATTAAGCTAGGGGGAGAGTGCTTATGGTAAGAAAGATATAAAAGATTAATAATTACAATGTTTTACATTGACCCTTGGGCGGTGGATGTTCATTTTTATAAAGAAAAAGTTATAACTGATAACGATTAGCTCTAAGTTATCGGTGACTGAAGCCGCGATGCGGTGACCAAAAAGTTGTCGAACTGTCGCTTCTATCATTTCGCTTATTCCCAATTCAAGCACTAAAAATCGTTACGAATGGGATAAACCAATCTGACTTAATGGTTCTTTAAGTCAGAGTGAAAAGTCATGCCGGTTATTTTAAATTTTTTAAATCAATCTACTAAGTTTTGGTTTTATGAGGATTGAAATTAAAACACACACTTTTATTGAGGTTGTCATGTGTTTTCTTATTTTTTAGTTAATAAAGAATTGATGATGCGACGACTAGGGCGTTGATAGCCAAAGTAAGGATGAAAAAAGAGAGGTTTGTGTATAAGCAGGCTTAATCATCACGACAAAAAATCAGATTAGTCGTCACCTCTTAGGTCTGTTTTAATGCGCGCATCAATGATAGTCATTCTTTAATTTCTAAGGTGTTTACATGTTCGCAATTGATGATCTAGTAGTAGCAACGAAAGGTGTGGATTTGGGTCAAATGGTCGTTGTTGGCACAAGCGCAGGCGGTCACTACGTCCACGTTAAAGTGGATGGCGCGACGCTGACTTACCCAGCAAGAGACCTTAAAAAAACATAATTACCTACTCGTCTATTCTTTAAAGGCAGCCTTATGGCTGCCTTTTTCTGTTTGTATTCTTTTATTTTCCACTATAGACACCCTAAGGGTGCTTAATGCGATTACTCGTTGGTCATTGAGATGTTGATAATAGGTATGTCCCCAATGTCGTGGACTTAATATCAAAGGTTATTGTTGACGAAAGATAGATGACTGGACACTGGTAGCATTGATGTCGAGTCCATTGATACCAAAATGGTGGAGCACAAATTGGAATCGGTCCAACGCACCACCAGTATCAAAAACACGCTTGGAAATAGTCACGATCAACGTTGATTGGCCATTTTGTAGCCCTTGATAAGAGAGGCTTATAGGAAGAGAACACATGAAACTACGTCGAACTGCGAGTCCGCTACTGTTGATCATCTGGGCGCTTATCGTTCCCTCTACGGTATTGGCAGAAAACACTCAATCAGAATTGAAACTTGAGAACGCCTCATTATCTGAGGAGACAAAAAAAGAAGTCTTAGCCAGTGTTCATCAAATGTGGGATGACGCTCGCTCTGCCAATGTCGGGGGGATGTTTGAGACTGCACCTGACGATCATACTTATGTTATGGCTGGGTTTCCGTTATGGTCGAAAGCTCAAGCTCTAGAGTTGTATGAGGCGGCGTTTGAAAAAGTATCAGTGCAAACTATTGATACTGACAAAGAGCAAGTGACGCTGCTGTCGGATTCGGTTGCATTATATGTTGCCGATATGAGCTACACCCAGTATGACGCAAATGGGCAACCTTTAGAGTCTGGACCTTATGCGATAACCCTCGTCTTAAAAAAGAAAAATGGCGTGTGGCAGAACATTCATACTCATCAATCTTTTCCTTCTGAACATTAGTAGTAAAGATCTTACTGCAATAGATGTTGAATATAATCAGTCTTGCGTTAACGTAGTAGGTGACTTGAGCGTTCGATAAACCGTGCGCGCTTGATTTAACCACTTCATTAATCAGGAACGATGATTTGAATACTGACCGAAATCCGATAAAAAAAGCGACGCGTATTGAAAGTGTTATGAATTCAGCACTTTGGCATTTAGGCCGCCAGGATATGACTGAAAGTGAAGTGCTGAGTAAGCTTAGAGTAAAGACAGATAACGAAGAATGGATTACTGACACAATCAATAAACTCAAGGACTTTGGTTACCTAAAGTCTGATCAAGTGTTCGCTGAGCAATTTAGTGAGCGCGCATTTATGGGAGAGTACGGTTCGAGTTATATCCTTAAAAAGCTAAAGCAAAAAGGGATCTCAGAAGCACTGATATTGGAATGCATCGATAAGGTCAAAAATGACAAGAATATTGATGAGCAAACCATTTTGATCGACCGAGTTAATCATTACTATCAATCGTTTACGATGAGTAAGGAAAAGCTATACTCGACGCTGCAAAATCGCGGATTCAGTTATGCGCAAGTGCGAGAAGCGGTGAATCAACACGTGAGTGTAGGACAGTTACAATCGAAGCTAGAGATTAAAGCGGAAAAGGCCGATCTCGAAAAGGAAGTATTGAAGTTGGCTCGAAAAGGCAAAGGCTTGATTGTTATTCGTCAGGAGTTGCGCCAACGGAAAATTGATATTTCAGACTTAGACGCAGTACTTAATCGATTAATGGAATCTGAGCAGATTGATTTTTTCCAACAGTGTTTAGAACAGTTAGAAAAGAAATCGTACGATGTCAGTAATAGAAATGAACGCAGTAAGGCATACGGTATGTTGAGCCGTAAAGGGTTCTCTTCGGAAGAAATCCAGTACGCACTTAGTGAGGCTAGTGAAAAATAATCTGATAGCGGGACGAATTTATATTCGTACAGAGTATCGCGCCCATTTCTATCTCGGCTAACACGTATTACATTTGTTCGTCATCGACTTACTTTGCGTTTCAAGCCACATTTCTCTCGTCGAATTACTTCTATACTGAAGATAATTCGATGGAAGAGGGAATGCCGATGCTCAACGAAAACCATGCCTTTATTTTAGATTTTCCTGATCTTAAATTAGATATAGTGCAACTCAATCACGACGATCCAACCTTCAAAGCCAATCTTCAGCAATACCATCAACTTGATTATGATATTCGCCAGTTAGAGATCTCAGGCAGTCCGATCGATGACGACAGTATGCACGCGCTCAAGCTTAAGCGTATGGAGCTCAAAGATATCCTTTATAAGCAGTTGACCGAACACCATGAACAAGCCAGTCACTGAGTGTCACGTTAAAGTGTCGTTCTGGTGAAGACGATCGGCACTTATTTTGGCTGTTGAGGTTGGCAGTATGTCGTTAACAGACACAAAAAAGGCCGCCAATGGCGACCTTTCGTTTATTCGTAAAAGCTTACGTAGTAACGGCTAATTAGATAGCAACAACGTTGTTAGCTTGAAGACCTTTTTGGCCTTGCTCTACTTCGAAAGACACTTTTTGACCTTCGTTAAGAGTCTTGAAACCTTCAGATGCGATAGCACGGAAATGTACGAATACATCATCGCCACCGTTATCTTGAGTTAGGAAACCGAAACCTTTAGTTTCGTTGAACCATTTTACTGTACCAGTTGTTGTGTTAGACATGTGATGCCCCTTATTCATTTGATTTAAGAAAAGTTCAATACTAACAAACTGTTATTATTTTCAGCTTGTTAACTGCTTGAATTATATCATGTTACGCTAAAATAAAAGGGAAACGCCTAACTACAAAAACGTGGTTTTAGTAGTGGAAGTTTTACTTGTACTTGATGCTGCATTTAATAACTCTCTGAACAACTGAGCGCTATAGTATAGATTGTTTGTTTTTTGTACAGCATTATTTTCAATTTTCTTAAATATATTGGTTAAACAGTACGTTGAGAATTGATGAACATTTTGTTGAGGCGTAGTGTCGTTGGGCTTCATGAACGAGTTTCAACACTATTGCTCTTTTGCTGCCCGCACATGTCAATGTTAGAACAGGACTAGACGACTGGTCTATTTTTGAGTATGGTACTGCAATGAATACAAAAACCAATGATACACGCCAACATATTTTGGATGTCGGTTACCAATTAGTGGTAACGAAAGGCTTTACCAGTGTTGGCTTGTCTGAACTACTCAAAACCGCTGATGTGCCGAAAGGTTCGTTTTATCACTACTTCAAATCGAAGGAGCAATTTGGCGAGGCGTTAATTGAAGATTACTTCCAACAGTATTTAGAACGTATCAACAGCATTCTAGAACTGGGGCAAGGCAGTGGGCTTGATCGCGTTTTAGATTACTTTGGCCGCTGGCTAAGTGTAGAAGGTGGCAGCTGTAATGCCCACAAGTGCTTAGTGGTAAAACTCAGCGCAGAGGTGTCCGATCTCTCAACACCTATGCGAGAGGCGTTATTGTCTGGCGCTAACCGTGTCGTGGCTGCGATTGCCAAGTGCTTACAAGAAGGTACTGAGGATGGCTCGGTTAACGTGGCGGATAGCAAAAATACCGCACAGGTTATCTATCAACTTTGGCTTGGCGCAAGCTTAATGAGCAAACTTACTCAAGATCAACTAGGGTTAGAGCAAGCGTTTGTTACAACCAAACAACTTTTGGTTTAACCCCCATACATTCCCCGCCTAACGGGCTGTGTTCTCCACATGATGGAGGGGCAGTAATAAGGCGGGATTTTTAGAAATGAACACTAGACGACTGGTCTAATTTTGTAACTCAGATCGGTTTAACCTGAGATAAAGGAATAACATAATGACTCAAATGACTAACCGCCGTGTTGTATTGGCTTCTCGCCCAGTTGGCGCACCGACCCAAAACGATTTTAGAATTGAGCATGCGGATATCCCAAGCATCGGTGATAACGAAATGCTACTTCGTAGTATCTATTTGTCCCTTGACCCGTATATGCGTGGCCGCATGAGCGCAGCAAAATCCTACGCTGATCCGGTTGAGATTGATGACGTAATGGTTGGGGCGACAGTGTGTCAGGTTGAGCAATCCAATAACCCTGATTTCCCTGTGGGTGAGTGGGTACTCGCTTATACCGGTTGGCAGGATTATGGCGTATCAAACGGTGAAGGTTTAATCAAGTTAGGCCAACAGCCGACTCATCCGTCATTTGCATTAGGTATCATGGGCATGCCTGGATTTACCGCTTACATGGGTTTGCTTGATATTGGTGCGCCTAAAGCAGGTGAAACGTTGGTGGTGGCTGCGGCTACCGGCCCTGTGGGCGCAACGGTTGGACAAATTGGTAAGTTAAAGGGTTGCCGTGTGATTGGCGTAGCGGGTGGTGAAGAAAAATGCCGTTATGCGAAAGAAGTGTTGGGCTTTGATGAGTGTATTGACCATAAAGCGGATGACTTTGCAGAGCAGCTTGCCGCTGTATGTGATAAAGGCATCGATGTCTATTTCGAAAATGTTGGCGGTAAAGTGTTCGACGCGGTTTTACCACTATTAAATACCGCGGCACGAGTGCCACTTTGTGGGCTGGTTTCTCAATACAATGCCACGTCGCTGCCGGATGGCCCTGACCGTATGTCAGCGCTGATGGGTACTCTATTAGTTAAGCGCATTAAGATGCAGGGCTTTATTATCTTTGATGACTACGCAGATCGCTACAATGAATTTGCCCAAGATATGACGGCTTGGTTGGCGGAAGGCAAAATGCAATATCGTGAGCATCTTGTTGATGGCCTTGAACAAGCACCAGAAGCGTTTATGGGTCTGCTAGAAGGTAAAAACTTCGGTAAATTAGTCATTCAGGTTAACCAACCTAAATAAGCTGATTAGGCGAAAGAGTTCGATAGTTTAATGGCTAATCGATTTACAGGTTTATCAATCTATTAATCTGTAGGTCTATACGTCTATCGCTAAAAAACGCCTCGGCTTTGCGCTGTCAAAGTCGAGGCACGACATCAAGTAAAGGGAAATATTATGATCACGCTTCACCACTTAAACAAGTCGCGCTCAAAGCGCATCATTTGGTTGCTTGAAGAACTGGGTGTCGACTATCAAATTAAGCCTTATCAAAGAGACAGCGTGACATTTCTTGCACCGCCAGAGTTAAAGAGTATTCACCCACTTGGTAAATCACCAGTACTAGAAGATGATGGGCTAATTGTTACCGAGTCTGGGGCGATTACTGAATATCTTATCGACAAGTATGGAAAAGGATCGCTAGCACCAGCGCGCGGTACTCGTGAATACACGGAGTATTCTCAGTGGCTACATTTTGCAGAAAGCTCGGCAATACTGCCGTTATTGCTAAAACTTTTTGTCACTAAAGATGGCTGTAAAACTAACTTCCTAGCCGATTATGCTGACGCGGAAACTGCCAAGGTACTGAGTTACTTTGACCAAAGCTTAGCGGGTAAAACATACCTCGTTGACGAGCAATTGTCGGGTGCCGATATTATGATGTCATTCATTGTGGAAAACTTAGTCAATAACGGTGCGATAGCGAACTTTTCTAACCTTGAAAAGTATGCAAAGCAACTTGCTACGCACGACGCGTTTAACAAAGCTAATCAGGTTGAGGTTCGTTATTCATAACGTTTGACGACCGCTATGCCGCCTTTGCGTTGGCATAGCCCGCTTACCTGTCGACATCACTGTTCTCAGGTTCATTTTAAGTAATACAACAGTAAGAGCCCGCATGAATTCTATTAATCTCAATGAACCTTTTTCACTCGCTAATGGTCAAGTTATTAAGAATCGCCTGTTCAAATCGGCGATGAGTGAACAGCTTGGTGATAAGCAACATAACCCAATGCCCGGTTTAGTCACCTTATACCAGCGATGGGCTAAAGGCGGAATTGGGTTGGCCATGACGGGGAACGTGATGGTCGATAGAGCGGCACTTGGTGAGCCCAAAAATGTTGTTTTAGATGAGCAAAGCGATTTAGCGATATTTCGTGAGTGGGCTAACGCTGGAAAGCAAAATGGTTCACAGATATGGATGCAGCTTAATCACCCAGGTAAACAAATTCCTAAATTTTTATGCGACGAGCCGGTTGCCCCTTCTGCGATCTCGTTAGAGCGTGGTTTAGAAAAAGGCTTTAATACTCCGCGAGCACTGAATGAGAATGAAATCCATAATATTATTCGTCAATTTGTCACCAGTGCCAAGCTCGCGAAACAAGCGGGCTTTAGCGGGGTGCAGATTCATGGTGCGCATGGTTATCTTGTGAGTCAGTTTTTATCATCGAGACATAATCAGCGAGACGATCAATGGGGAGGTTCGCTAGAAAACCGACTTCGATTTGTCCTGGAAGTCTACCGTGCAATCCGTAAAGAGGTGGGCGATGATTTCCCTATTGGGATTAAACTCAATAGTGCCGATTTTATGAAAGGCGGTTTCACGGAAGAGGAGTCGATGAAAGTTGTACAAGCCCTCAGTGCAAACGGCATCGATTTAATCGAAATATCGGGTGGTACTTACGAAAGCCCATCGATGATGGGGGACAAAAACAAAAGTGAACCAGTCAAAGAAAGCACACTAAAACGTGAGGCTTACTTTATGGATTATATGGTAAAGGCTAGAGAGTTGGTAAGCACACCACTGGTGGTCACGGGTGGTTTTAGAACCGGTCAGGCGATGAATGAAGCATTGAATACCTCGGCCACTGACTTTATTGGCATTGCACGAACCATGGCGGTTGATCCAGACTTCCCAAATAAACTCATTGAAAACCCAAACTATGGCATGCCGCTCACGGTGCCAACAACAGGCAAACCAGCGCTGGATAAAATGGCGATGGTTGGGTTGGTATGGTATGAACACCAAATGTGGCGTATTGCGGCAGGCAAAGAAGTCAATCCTAACCTAAGCGCACTGGGTGTGGTGGTTAAAACGATACTTAGTGCTGGCTGGCATGCGTTTAAAAAACGTAGAGTGTAAGTGCTACATTAGAGCTTTAAAATTGATCGTTAACGGTATGATTTACGGATTTGACACTAACAACACGACATTCAAAACCTGATTGTGTTTCCATTCAAGCTTGTAAGAGACTCACTCTTTTAAGAGTGCGTGCATAGTCGGAACTATCAATTTTTAGCACAATGGCATATCGACAGTAATTTGTTAACTCAAGATTAAATGGTTAATTTTGAATGCGCGATATTTATGCCGCCAGTATCTTTATTGGCATTGGATATTTGATCGTTACTCCAGTGTCATTAAGGTTACTATCTTACTCTTGTTCACCTAGGTATTTAAGGTTTGCTACTAATCTAAGAGTTCCAGTGCAGTTAAAGTTTAACTGCTAGAATTAGGCTGTTGCTGAGAACTTGTTCAGTTAATCCTTCGTTACTCGAATATCTTAGGGAGAGCATCTAAGCGTAACGTTTGTTGTTCGTGCATAAGTTGGACTTACTCAACCGAATGAGCCTTGCGAATTTAACTCAACTAGGACTATAAGTTGTCTCTCACCGACGCTCACTTTTTCCAGCACTTTTATAAGTGTCGGCAGTATTTTGCATGAATTGTACTAAGCTAACGTCATCTTGGTAGTGCTAGTGACAAGAGTTACACTTAAAAAACCGCATATAAATTACAAAAAGTCTCCCAAGAGGAGGTGAAACTAAATAAATCACTAACTTAAGTTGTTTCCTTTGCTAAGTAATATACGGCTAAGATTATTTAAGATAAAATTAATCAGTGAAATTTTTTTACTTTCATTCGGCTTACAGTGAACTGGTATGAATAACTATGATTAATTTTGAACAGTTGAATGTCTTTATTGCTGCTGTTAAACATGGGTCGTTTTCGGCTGCGGCTCGCGCATTGGGCAGAAGTCATACGGCTGTCGGTCTATCTATCGGTAATCTAGAGGACTATCTTGGTGTTAAGCTATTTGATCGAACTACAAAAAAACCTACGCTCACCCCCGCAGGAGAAAGACTGCATAGTCAATCTAAAGTACTATTTCGGCAAGTAAGTCGCATTGAAGATGCCGTTCAAAGTCATTTAATGGCAGTTGAAGATGAAATAGTTATAGGTTTAGATGAGTTGATACCATTCTCTAGGTTAGAGAATGTAATTGAGCGAGTATCCAATCAGTTTCCATACATTCGCCTTTCAATTGTTAGATTATCAAGGAATGATCTCAAGCAAAAACTGAGCGATGGATTAATCCAAATAGCAATTACCTGTAATGCGGAGTCTGTTCCTGAGACGTTTGATTTTATAAATCTACCAAACTTAGAATTTTGTTTTATTTGTGCTCCCGACTCATTATTAGCGGATATGGAATCTGTCAGTAATGACTCTTTATTGAGCTCACGTCAAATCTTCTGTCATGCAATGCTAGATAACCCAGTGCTATCGCAACAAGCGATATTGTCATCGGATAATTGGGTTGCTAGCCAACATGAGGATGTTGTTAATATGGTTGAGCACGGGATTGGGTGGGCGATAGCCCCTAAAGAACTGGTAGTTAGAAAAATTGAATCTGGCTCTCTTGTTTCATTCACACCGGAGTTCTGTTGCACGACATTGTTTGTTTACATAGATTTATGGACCAATAATAATCTTTATCAAGGTAAAGTAGAACAGTTTATTGTTAATGCTCTTTCAAAAAACGAGTGGTAGCATAAGTAAATAAGGTTAAAGATGCCTTAGGAAAAAATAGGTAAGTGATATTAGGTTGCCATGAACATACGAATGGTATTTACGCGTCGTTATTTATTGATGAGAACCAAGCTACGTGCGAATTAGCTGTCTCATTAAAGTGCTGCTATAACGGCAAGGTGGCTTGATTCGAACCTAATCAAATAGTCTGCCCATAATGTTAATTAAAAATAACTCTATTTCTCTAGGCTGTCGACTATTGGGCCATATAGCGTCATATTGAATCAATATTTTGGTCATTTTAAACTCCGTATCTAAGGTAGTTAGGCCCTCTGGAAGTTTGTTGCTTCCTGTAATTAACAAAGCCCAGCCTAAATTTGCTGTAAGCATTGCTAACATTGAGTGATACCCCTGAGCATACCAGACATAATGGGACATTCTGCTTAACTTAAGTATATCTGGTTCTACACGAGCAAGTTCTGGAATAATTTGTGTGTAGGTCATCAACTGATTATTATTAATCCGACTCGTTTTTGCTAGAGGATGATTTTGATTTGCGACAACTTTTACTTCTAGCTGGCCTATTGCTTTGAAGTCGTAAAAGCTATTATAACCCTCTAGTGCGGGGATGAGTGCAACGTCTACTTCTTGCTTTTTTACCTTCTCAAAAATTTCTATTGGTGATGCATATATTAAAGTTAAGCCAATATGAGGCCACTTCTTTTTTAACTCTGGTAGCTGCTGTACAAATGGCGTTGAGTCGATGTTTTCATCGATAGCAACTGTTATATGTACAGACTCTCCTCGAGAGAGTTGCAATGCGTTGCTAAAAAACCGCTCAGAGCTGTCCACAATCACCTTAGCGCTGTCATAAAGGTTGGTGCCAGCTTCAGTGATTTGAGGGTACTTTCCATCTCTATCGAAGAGTTCTAGATTTAACTCTTCCTCTAAACGAGAAATATTGCCACTCACTGTAGAGAGGTGCTTGCCAACAAGTTTTGCAGCAGCACTAAAAGAACCAGAATCAGCGGCGGCAATAAAACTTTTTAAAAGCTCAGGTCTAATCATATGAATTTAATTGTAACTTATTGTGAAGATTTATAAGGGTGCTATTTAGTATTACCGATTAATTCGTCAATAATAAACACATAATTAATCCTTGTAATGGTCTTCCAAAGATATAATATTCAGGTTGAATAATAGTAAAAAAGGCGCCGCATAATTGAGCGCCTTTATGCAATAATAATATTTATAGTTAGAGGGGGTTGATATTTTCTATTTCTTCCGTGTTCGGTTATTATATGCCTTGATTTGGTTTAGAAATAAACTGCGTATTTAACCCAGCCCGTTGTTTCATTTTTACTATTTGGGTTGCTATTTTTGAATGAGTTTTCTACTTTGAATTCTGCTGAAGACCAATCATTCAGCATATAGCCACCACCGATTTCTAATTCAAGAGTATTGTGGTCAAATGAATTGTCTGCACCTGTAGGTGCTTTTAGAGCATGAGTTATTTTTGGGTTAGCGTATAACCAATGTCCCTCATCAAATGCATACATTGCGTGCAGGCCTGGTTGAACTATACTAGTTGAATACTTGTCTGCGCCGGCCTTTTTACCTTTGATTTCCATTTGACCCACGCCAACCATTGGGAAGAACATGAAGTTGCCCACTTGAAATTCGTAAACTGCACTCACTACACCAATCGTTGAATCGGATAAATTATTATGATTGCCTATAATATCAATACTCAAGCCAAGACCGTCATCCACATTTAGGTAACGAGCTCGATAACCAAGCCCTACGCCTTCTCCGCTCGCTTTATCTCCTTCCGTGCGGGTGAGATCCAAAATACCGATGTGGCCATTAACACCATACATGCCGTTAAACTGTATTGATTTTTCGTTGCTAACGGATACACCCGCGGATTTAAAGCTAGCAAGTGGGTCGCCATAATTAATTTCTTCAGTTTCTGGTTGATTTGCCAATACAGAAGAACTAAGTATGAAAAGTGTCGCTGCAGTGATTGTATTGTTTCTTAAATTCATGAGATTTACCTACGTTTAAACATGTCTGAACGTATCCCTGTTATGGCACTATGATTGTTAACTTGCTTCCGTTTCTACGTAATATACTCTCATGTTTATTTAAGATGAAATTAGCTAATGAAAGTTTTACTTTCATGTCAGGTTTGTTACGCATTGATAGGAATGACTCTGATTATCTTTGAGTAGTAGAGTGTTCTATTTCGGTGGTGACCACAGTTCGTGTTCTGCAGTTAAGACGGATTTGAAAATCAGCCATCTATCTGTAGTCGATTTCCTTGTTTCATTCGGAGAGTTGCTGCAGATAGCAGGGCACTAGTAACGTTACCAAGCCAAATATGGAAGGGTTATTGTTGATATTAATTTTATAAGGTAGGTGGAATGACTCTAAGTGACTACTAATTCTATGGTAAAACCATAGGGAAGATATTTCTTCATAGTGCTTTCTTGATGTAGTCTCTATTACTTAATTTTTAAGCCAATTAGGCTTCTATCACCAAATATAGTGGAGTAACCTATGAAGTCAAAAGCTGGACGTTCGGCAATGGATCGAGTAAGACATACCATATTTTTTGAAATGGGAATGCTAATATCAGCATTGCCTATTGGTATGTTTTTTATTGAAGCAAAACCACATGCTATCGGTGGAACAATTATAGTATTGTCATTGATAGCTATGCTTTGGAACGCTATCTTCAACTATCTTTTTGACCATTGGATGGTGTGTAAATTTGGAAGTGCAAAGAAGGCTGGGGGTCAGCGTATCGTCCATTCTATATTATTTGAAATAGGATTAATTATACTTACCATCCCTATTCTATCTTGGACCTTAGATATGTCGTTATTGGAAGCATTATATACTGATATTGCTTTTGTTATTTTTGCTCTATTCTACTCATATTTTTATAATATGGTTTACGATCATGTTTTTCCTTTTGAAAATTCTACGTTGGAATGTTAGTGAATAGATAAAATATGTTCATTAGCATGCATTCGTTAAAAACGCATCAATGATTAACTTTTAATATTACGTTCACCTATCTGTTTGATCTTCTGTTTGTATGCGATTCGAGTGATTAGGAAACAAATAATTACTTGGAGAGATAGCTTTTATCCCTTTGGAGCACCATAGTGCCCTACTTCGAGTCAGCTAGCTTGTAGTTGACTCGTTGGTGCTCCGATATTTTAGCATAGTGAATAGCCACTGACTTGATAGATGCCTATTGGTTAGTCAAATCTTCCAACCCGCTGATAAATGGTTAACTTCAATTGCCAAACCAATCTTTTAGTTCCATGACCAAAGCATCTTTAATTTCAGGATAGGGATAATCTAGCTTATAAAACAGCATGAGTGGAAAATACTCTGTCAACTCTTCCCAGTTAATAGATAGACTAGAAACACGTTTAGATCTTAAATGAGGTTTTGCAATAGACTCGGTTACGTAAGCGATGCCCAATTGAGCAGCTGAAAGATCCAGTCCCATCATGAAATCTGAACTAAAGATACGGTCAAAAGGTTGAAATGATTCACTGTGAATAAATGTTGGCATTATGATTGTTTCTAATATCAACGTACTACTTTCTATGTTTTTTTTTGCTAACAGGGGATGATTAGGCTCAGTGACAAACATCATACGCTCTTCGCCAACAATGGCTCCTCCAATACCCGAATATAGTTTGTCTGATGAGAAGCCCAGAAAAAAATCTACTTGATGATTATTGAAATGCTGCTCAACATCGTTTGTTGAGGAGCGCTCGATCAGCAATTCGATGTGAGGAAACCGCTCCTTCATTGATGACACCAATCCAATGATGCAATCATTAGTCACTAGTTGGTTAAAGCATAGAGTCAATTGATTAGGGGTGGCGTTAGATTTGAGTGATAAAGCAAACTTTTCAAATTTAGTCGATGTTTCAAGCGTTAACTTTGCTCTGGATAAAATACTTTTACCTGACTCATTAAGTACCAATTTTAGTCCACTGCTTTCACGGTGAAACACCGAGTAACCTAGAATATCTTCAAATTCGGCTAGCCAGCGACTCATCGTTGATTTGGATTTTTTAAGTTTCACAGCCGCTCTCTGCAAACTACCTGTTTCAGCTATAACCACAAAAGCTTCAACTAGCTTATTTTCAAGTTTAAGTGATTCGATACGTCAATTACCTTTCTTTTTATTTGTTCCATTTTTGGAACGCAATGTGTTTTTATTGTCTCATTATTGGCGATATATTGATACCAACGAATTACACCACCAGGAATGAAATATGAAAAAGTCAATAATTGCATTAGCTCTTGCTACCATGCCACTCTTTGTTAACGCAGCTTCTACTGAATTATCACAAACAGGAGTGAATGGGGTAACGGTTCAATTAACAGGAAGTTATTACGCTCCTAACGACAAAGAATCAGTTCAAGAGACGACGCCAGTAATCGAATTTGAAGGCCTAACAAAAAAAGGTGGCCAACAAATAGTTGAAGGCTATCGTTCTGAGTTTGGTAAACATGTTTTTAAAGAAACCATCAAAGAAAAATTAGCAGCTGTTGATGCAGTATTGACTGAAGAGCAAAAGCTATCGGTTCTAAAGACTAAAGAGCAAATGGCTGACTACCCTGAAATTTTTGATTTTTACAGCGGTATGGCAGAAGCGACTGGGTATTCACTTGATGAAGTCTACCTGGCGGCATGGTCATCTGATGGTCTCTTTGCAGACTCCATCAATGGATTGGCTGTAGAGCTGTTTGAGTACCTAGGGGAAGCAACTAGCAAGACCCGAGGCTGTACCGCGCTAGCATTTAACAATGGTATTTCTGGTCAAAATCAGGACATGCCAATCGAATTTGCGGGTTTAGGCGCTATCTGGAAATCCAAAAATTTGATCGTACATGCTCCAGAGCCGTTCTTCACTCCAATTGTAATGGGCCGTAACGTTGCAAATAATACCAACACAGTTGATGCGTTTCTTGATGGTGCCATTGAACATGGCGTGCCAGCAGGCGCTATCTCAATGGCCGTTATCTCAAAAGCAAAATCTACCGATGATGTGGTTAAAGCGTTGGATAAAGTGGAAGTTAACGCCGCATACTCATTTACGATGACTGACACTTCAGGTAATGCACTTCTGATCGAAACAACACAGGGCGACAACATTGTTATTGATGGTTCTGAGCGTGGCTGGGTTGTACAAGCTAACCACCCAGTAGGGCAAGAAGAAGAGCTGGTCAACAAATACGCTAACGGTGACTACACTACATTTAATGAAACAGTTAAATATACGCTATGGCGCCAAGAGGCAGCTGAATCCGCAGCGAGATACACGCCGACTAAAGATAAAGCAGCTTTGAAAGATCTGTTCGCAAAACGTCCGATATTACAAATGCCATATGAAGGCAATGGATTCGTGAGCACCAACTCAATCATCCATGATTTGAACGAGGGTTGTAGTTACGGTACAACTTGGGTTCCGACCATGCAAGAATATACCAAAGTGTGTTTCGACAAGTAAGTTAGAATGAGGCCGCTGAATCATGCGGCCTCATTTGGAATTCAAATTTGTAACACTCCAAGTCATACCAATTACCCAATGCTATTTAACCCAAATGAACTGAGAATTAGATACTGACCAAAAGTAAGATGAAAACAGGTAACATCGACCTTAGGGCTCTAGAGCACTCTCTTGGCATAAAATACCTTTTTTACGAAGTGGTATCAGAGTGAGAATACCATTAAGAGGCAATTTTGCCGTATCCACTATCAACATCCAGTTTTAAACTTTGTCATTTTTGTGTAGTAGTAATAGTAGCTGCCCTGATGTGCGTAAGAGGTAAATAACGGAAGTCAACAATCGTCAACTACTCATCGAGGTTTACATTTTTTCAGCAACGTATCACCATTAATGGTCTTATTTACTCACTAAAACGTGAATACTGTTGGTTACAATGTTGTCTGGCTCTATTGCGATACATTTTGGTGCGTGATTAATGATAGTATTTCGAATGATATGTAAGGGTGTTTACCAATATAACCATTTTATCTTGGTCCTTATCTCAGTTAGATATTTTATTAAAAGGAAGTCGCGTGCAAACGAGCTTTATTGATGGAACCACGCTGTATCGTCAGCATAATTTTACCTTACCTCTTAACTACCAGCATACTGACGGTGAGCACATTCGTGTATTCGCCCGTGAATTAGTGGATGTCTCCAAAGATAATCAAGACCTTCCATGGTTGGTTTATTTTCAAGGCGGGCCAGGTTTTCCATCGCCTCGAGCGAGCGGTGAGTCGGGTTGGTTAAAGCGCGCTCTGCAAGACTATCGCGTGCTCTTGCTTGATCAGCGCGGAACCGGCAATAGTTCTGCGGTCAATCAAGAGTCGTTAGCGCACCTAACGCCGAGTGAGCAAGCCGACTATTTATGCCACTTTAGAGCCGATAATATCGTACGCGATGCCGAAGAAATTCGAAAACAATTTGGCATTAAACAGTGGGCAACATTGGGACAAAGCTTTGGTGGTTTTTGTACGCTAACCTATCTGTCTTTGTTTCCTGAAAGCTTATTGCGTTGTTACGTTACAGGCGGAATTCCTTCGATTACTCGTCATGCTGATGATGTCTATCAAGCGACCTATCAGCGCGTAACTGATAAGAATAATGCGTTCTTTGCGCAATTCCCTCAGGCGCAAGCCATGTGTGTAGAGATTGCGCAGTACTTGTTAGAAAACGAGGTAACACTGCCAAACGGTCAGCAATTTACCGTTGAACAGTTTCAACTTATTGGGATAAATCTAGGGCGCGGCGGTGCAAACCTTCCGTTGTATTATACGCTAGAGAGTGCCTTTATTGAGGTGAATGGCAGTAAGCAGCTTAGCTACAGTTTCTTGAATCATATGCAACAAGAACAAGGTTACTTGACCAACCCGATCTATGCGATTTTACACGAATCTATTTACTGTCAGGGCTTTGCATCTAATTGGTCAGCGCATCGCGTTAGAGAAGACTACCCTCAATACAACTATCAATCTGGGCAGCCTTTTTGGTTTACTGGCGAAATGGTGTATCCATGGATGTTCGACCAACTTGAGACATTAAAACCACTACGTGAAGCGGCCAATTTGTTGGCAAGAAAAGAGGATTGGGGCAACGTGTATGATGCGAGCGTGCTCAGTCAGAACACCGTGCCAGTGGCTTGCGCAGCCTACGCTGATGATATGTTTGTTGAGCTAGATTATACCCGTGAAACGTTAGCGGGACTGGGTTTATCTAAAGCATGGATTACCAATGAGTATGAACATAACGGGATTGGCGTTGACGGTGAGAACATCCTTAACCGTTTAATCGCGATGGCTAATGAGTTAGATCACCTACCTAAGTAACTCATTTGGGTGTATCGAGTAAGTAAAAACGCTG
>NZ_JBFROV010000037.1:27611-143791 GCF_041471725.1 Vibrio sp. 10N.261.51.F12
CAGCGTTTTTACTTACTCGACGACCGGTTTCATTAGTCGCTTGCGGGTGCCTATCCATCCATTGTAGCTCGGTGAAATGGCGTTAGCAGGTGAGGGGCATCGCTAGTCTTTCATATTAAAAATGATCACTGCCGCAAAGGCGAGAAAAGCCGTCATCATCAAGAATACGTCGTTGTACGCCATAATCGCGGCGTCGCGCTGCATGGTGGCCAATAAGCTCGCTTGTGCTTGCAGCATCGCTGTCGCGGCATCGCTCCCTGATTGAATAAAGAAAGCCTGTTGTTCATGTAAGGCGTGCCATCCGTTTTGACTGACAGAGGGCAATGACTCTTTAATATGGGCGAGATGTTCCCGAGTTTTATTATCCAGCAGTGTCGCAATAACGGCGATGCTGAACGCGCCACCAAGATTACGCATGACATTAGTCAAGGTTGAAGCATCTGGCGTATCTATTTTACTGATGTTTTTCATTGCCACCAATGAGAGCGGCACCATGATAAACGGGCTGCCAATAGCACGAAGTACCATTGAAAGAATCAACTGCTGACCACCAAAATCAACCGTCATGTGCGTATTGACGTAACAACTCATGCCAAACATAGCAAAACCAAACGTCACTAAGTATTTAGGTTTAATGATTTGAGTGAGTTTAGGAACCAACGGAAAAATGAGTAGCTGAGGGAAGCCCATCCACATGAGTACCTCACCAATCTCCATGGCATTGTATTGTTGAATCTGAGTCAGATACAAAGGCAGTACATAAATCGAACCAAGTAGCGCCATCCCTAAAATTAAGTAGGCAAGACACGACATGGCAAATTGACCATCCCTAAGTAACCTTAGGTTAACGAGTGGTTTTTTATGCTGCAGTTCGTTGATCACAAAATACACCAAGCTCACTATCGAGATAATACTTAGGCTAATAATAAAGCGAGAACTGAACCATTCTTCCCGGTTACCTTCTTCTAGCACGACCTCTAAACACCCCAAGCCGAGTGCCATTGTTGAAATTCCAAACCAGTCGGCTTTTTTCAGTGATCCTAAATCAAGTTTTTCGTCATCTAAGCCGTACCGAATCATTGAAATAACCAATAACGCGGGGGGAATATTGATATAGAAGATGTAATGCCACGAATAGTTTTCGGTTAACCAGCCTCCAAGGGTTGGGCCAATCGATGGTGCGAATGTGGCTGTGACCCCAAATAGCGCCATGCCAACCGCCCGCTTGTTAAGCGGTAATAACTGGATCACCAAAGAGAAAGCAAGTGGGATTAATGCGCCACCACTGAATCCTTGTAACGCTCGAAACGTGATCATGGAAGTCATGTTCCATGAGAACGAACAAAGTAGCGATGATAAGGTAAAAACAGTGGTCGTCCACATGATATAGCGGCGCTTCCCTAGCGCCCTTGATAACCAACCACTCAGTGGTATCGCGATCATCTCAGCAACCAAGTAAGAAGTTGATATCCATGAACTTTCATCAAGAGTGGCCGATAAGGCACCTTGAATATCCTTCAAGGAAGAGTTGGTGATTTGGATGTCCAAAATCGCCATGAACGCACCAATTAGCCCACCAAATAAGGCAATCCAGTGGCGAGTTGAAACGTCTTGCTCTGATCCATTAGGAATGGCGACGGTCGCATTACTCATCGTTTAGCCTCGTTTATCGATGGTCGCAACAACCGATAAGCCGGGCAACAAACGGCCTTGCAATGTTTTTGGGTCGGTGATGGTGATTTTCACCGGCACGCGTTGGACAATTTTTGTGAAGTTGCCAGTGGCATTCTCCGGTGGGAGTAAGGCAAATTTCGCACCAGTGGCAGGAGAGAAACTATCGACGATCCCCTCTAGTGGCTGGCCTGGAAATGCGTCGAGTTCGACTTCAACCGTTTGCCCTTTATGAATACCACTAAGTTGGGTTTCTTTGAAGTTGGCTTCTATCCACACGTCGCTATTTGGGACTAGGCTCATCAGTGGCGCACCCGCTTGAATGAGGAGGCCTTCGCGAACGCTGCGTTTACCAATCACGCCATCTACAGGCGCGTAGACTTTGGTATAAGCGAGGTTGAGTTGAGCTTGCTCTTGCTGCGCTAACGCCTCTGTTACCGAGGCGTTGGCTTGTTCAATTTCACTGGCGATAACGGTTAATTGATCATGGCTGGCGATCAAATTGGACTTCGCTTCTTCTAATGCGGCGAGTGTGACCTTTTGTTGGGACACTTTACTGTCGACTTCATCTTGCGAAGAGTAGTTTCGTTTTAAAAGACTGCGGGCACGGGCGGCTTGTTGAACGGCGCGTTCGTATTCAGCGTTAGCCGAATCAACACGGCTTTCTGCTTGGCTTATTTGACTGCGTTGTAACGTTTGTTGGGCCACTAAATTATGAACGCTTGATTGAATTACCTTGAGGTGTGCATTCGCTTGATGAAGCGCGGCTTGGAAATCACGGTCATCAATTTGTACCAGTAAATCGCCTTGTTTCACTATTTGGTTATCACTAACGTAGGATTTAACGATGTAACCAGACACCTTCGGGCTAATATTTGTGATGTCACCTTGCAGATAGGCATTATCGGTTGATTCAAAGTACTGGCCGTAGCTAAACCAATACGTGCCCCCCACGAGGCCTAATGACAACATAATCGCAGTCGCAATCAATGGGGCTTTGTTACGTTTTTTACGAGTGGCTGCAGGCGAGGATGTGGTGGTATTGGTCATTAATAGGCTCATGATGTGGCTTGTTATAGATGTAACGAATTGTAAACGATCTGCATTGGTTGATAAGATAGGAAAAAGAGAAAACACTGTTGCAAAAATATTGCTAATGACGCGAAGGTAACGAGTGATTTAAGCAACAAGTTATGGAAGCGAAAACCATGCATGGCTAACTAAAGACCATGGGTTAGTCAAAGATCGCAACACATTGATAAATAATAGGCAGCTTGGAGAAAGCCGATGGATTTAAATGCAGTGAGCGTTTTTACGCAAGTTGTTGATTGTGGCAGTTTTACGCATGCGGCAGAGGCATTAAACATGACCAAATCAACGGTCAGCCGCAAACTCGCTGAGCTAGAAGAGCACCTTGGTGTGAGATTGGTCACACGTTCGACCCGTAGCTTGATTCTGACACCAGAAGGAGAGCAGTTCTATCAATCGAGTTTGCAAATGCTGGAGATTATGAATCAGGCTGAGCTTGAAGTATCGGTTAATCAAGACCTCGTTCGAGGACCGCTCCATGTCGTACTGCCTGTTGAATTGGGGCATCAGGTATTGGCATCATATATTCATGGTTTTTTGCACGAGTACCCCAACGTTACCATGAACCTAGAGCTGACTAATCGAGAGGTGGACATGATTGGAGAGGGGATCGACCTCTACGCCCAGATTGGGGAGCTAGTCGATTCTAGCCTTGTATCGCGACACCTAACGGCTTCCAAGCGAGTTTTAGTTGCCAGTGCGCAATACCTACAGGAGTTTGGGGAGGTGCACACCCATCAAGATCTTATTCCGCCACATAAAATGGTGGAGGTGTTTAACAAAGCGGCGCGCTTGCCTAAGTGGCACTTACAACCGGAAGGGGGAGAGTTGGTTCAAATTGATCTTCCTTGTCAGTTAAGAGTGAACACCTTGACGGCATGTTTGACGGCATGCATTGATGGTTTGGGCGTGGCGGTGCTCCCTGAGTTTATTTGTCTTGAACATTTTCGAACCGGTAAACTTATCCGCTTGCTCCCCGGTTATACCATGCCCGAAGTCTCAGTAAGCCTGGTGTATGCCGACCGGAAACTAATGCCAAAACGTAAAAAGGTGTTCATAGACTACCTGCTCAATGCCTTCCAACAGCATCGTTAGGTTTTTCGCACAGGACTTTAATCTAGAATAAGTTTTAGTTTTCATTTATCGGTACTATCGGCGGCAGATGTGAGTATCGAACATGAGCACATTTGCGCAAAAAGCCAAAAAATAATTGTGAAAAGAGCCAAAAAAGAATCGCTACGCAGTGAATGCAGCGATTCTTTTTTGGCTTTCGCTGGCATAAAAAATCGTACAGAACTGAAATTTGAGAGGATGACCATGAGTAGTCTGTTCACAGAAAGTCGCATTGGCAGTATGACATTAAAAAATCGATTTATTCGAAGTGCGACGTGGGAAAATATGGCAACAGAAGATGGTCATATGACGGACAAACTCTACGCCATCTACGAAGAACTTGCTCAAGGTGACGTTGGCCTTATTGTTACTGGGTATGCCAACATTGTCGCAGAAGAAAAACCTAATGCAGGCATGATGGGGATGTACGATGATTCGTTCATTGCAGAGTACCAAAAACTCACCGAGTTAGTGCATCAGTATGGTTCTAAAATCGCGATGCAATTGGCTTACGGCGGTACAAAGACAACGTACAATGTTGGAGAACGCACCATTTATGCGCCGAGTGCGGTGTGTGAAAAAGGGACGCAGACATTGGGTAAAGCAATGACAAAGGATGAAATAGATTACGTCGTCCGCGCTTTTGCGACAGCCTGTCAAAGGGCACAGCGCTCTGGATTTGATGGTGTTGAGATTCATGCGGCTCATACGTATTTAATTAATCAATTTCTAAGCCCGTATTACAATCAACGTGACGATGAATACGGTGGTAGCCTAGAAAATCGCATGAGATTCCTCCTTGAGATTTATGCAGAAACTAGAAAGTTAGTCGGTGACGATTATCCGATCTTAGTGAAGCTCACTGCAAGCGAGTTCTTTGATGGGGGAGTCACCTTTGATGAAACGCGACTCGTATGTCAAAAGCTCGCCTCTGTGGGTGTCGATGCGCTCATCATCTCAGGTAATATCCATGGCAAAGCAAATACTATGATTGGTGAAGCCCACGACGGGTATACCATTCAAGAAGAAGGGTATTTTCATGAATACGGAGCGGTCATTAGTCAAGAGGTGGCCGTACCCGTTATTACGGTGGGTGGACTGACGGATATTCATGCGATTGAAGCCATTGCTGATAACACGACTATCCAATATTTTGCTCTTTCGCGTCCTTTGCTCTCTGAACCGCATTTGATTAAGCGGTGGCGGCAGGGGGATCACTCACCAGTGGAGTGTGAGCGATGCTCTAAATGTCGAACCAAGCGTGGAAATTTTTGTGTTGTGAATAAAGAAAGAAAAGCGCAGCTCGCCCACCTATAAGTGTCGCTCCGCTCTAGTTACAATGAGTCAGCATTTAAGTCTGGCTCATTGATGCCCTCGATTGTTGAATATCGTGTTTATAAGATAGATACCAGCTTGAAATGATAAGGCGTAGCGTTTTTGACCTGTTTCAGAAAAGCAGACGATTAAGCGTCCGTATGTTGACCAAGAACGTCAGCGCACAAAGTTACGCTAGGCTCACGGTCTCTTCACTATTTCTTCACTGTTCGTTGTCAGTAGGTTGGCTCTATTTTGTTCAATAAGCTGAGCGGCGTACGATGGCGTTACCGCTTGAATTTCCCCTTTTGCTTTGACGGACAGAGAATCCCATGCCTGATCTTTGTATTTTCCTGTTTGTGTGTATTGAATGAGTACTTTCATCGACGGCTCGCTTAGTGTGTGGTGAACGTGCTAGTAACAGTAGTTGCTATTGCGTGGTTGCGCATCCGTTAAATGTGAAACATAAGATTAACCAAATGCAAGCGGCCTGCTAAGTAATAACATAGAGAAAGCCGGTTTTCTCTATGCTATTCAGCCTCCACTTTTCGGTGTGTGACTTGCTTGTTCACCACCCAGATTGACGTTCTTTTCAATCATCTAACAAGCCATTGCGATCGAAATATCGGCGTAAATTCGCATTCTGTCCGTGTGTTAAATCCTCTATTTTTAACGTTACTTTTCCCACTCCTCACTTCTTTTTTTTCAATGTTATTGGGAATAATAGATTCAGAAAAAAATAACATGCTAGAGCGTCACTGAACCCCATCGTTGGGCCGTATTTGACCTTGTCAATCAGCGCAAATAGACAGGAAATAATACCCACTGCATAAAAAAGGTTAGAGTTCTAATTATATCATTTCGCCGTTATTTATTCCTTTAATGTGCTTTGTGTCGCATTTTTGGGCTTTTAATCCATCTATTTTTGATTTGAATGGTTCATTGTGGGCTAATACGTGCGGATTTTGTTTAGAGAACGAAGGAAATGTATCTGCACATGATTACCGCAGCACCTTGGGTAATGTATCCCGAAATTAGTGAGAAACCTCATAAGAAATGGACATTTTCAGAGCCTACGGGTCAGGATGGAAATGACATTTTCCGCCTCATCGCGGCTTGCCCGCCTCTTGATGTGAACTCGTCATATTGCAATTTTCTCCAATCCACTCATTTTAGCCGAACGTGTATTCTTGCGAGGACCGAGGGCGAGATTGCTGGGTTTATTTCAGGGTATCGAAAACCTGACGATCTCAACACCTTGTTTATTTGGCAGGTCGCGGTTTCTCCAAACTACCGAGGCAGAGGTTTGGCGTTTAGCATGATTGACGCGCTACTTAATCGAAATGAACTCGCAGGAGTGTCGGCGATAGAAACAACGATTACTGAAAATAATGACGCCTCTTGGGCATTATTCAAAAAAATTGATAAGCAACACGGCCAGCGTGGTCGAGTTAGTACCTTTTTGGACGAAAAAATACACTTTAAGGGCGAGCATGATACAGAGCTTTTGTATCGGATCCCGCTTAACGTAACGCAGCAAAACGCAACTCAAAAATAGGAATAAAAACGGTCTCATCATGGATATTTTTAACAAGCAAGAATCAAAAGTACGCTCTTATTCAAACAGTTTCCCTGTTGTTTTTACCAAAGCAAAAGGGTGCTGGCTTGAAACGGAACAAGGCGATCGATACTTAGATTTTCTTGCTGGTGCAGGATCACTGAATTATGGCCACAATCACCCTGTCTTTAAGCAAGCATTGCTTGAGTACATTGAACAAGATGGGATCACTCACGGGCTGGATATGCATTCAGATGCCAAAGCTTGTTTCTTAACGGCGCTGCAGCGCGATATTCTGGCACCTAGAGGCTTGGACTATAAAGTACAATTTACAGGCCCTACTGGTACGAATGCAGTAGAAGCGACGCTGAAGCTCGCACGTAAGGTGACGGGGCGAAGTTCAATTGTCGCTTTCACGAATGGTTTTCATGGGTGCACGGCAGGGGCGCTCGCCGCGACAGGGAATCAACATCACCGTCAAGGTGCAGGGACGAGTTTGCACAACGTTACTCGCATGCCATTTGAAGGCTACGCTGATATTGATGGTCTGACGCTATTTGAAACGATGCTTGGCGACAATTCAGCCGGCATGGATAAGCCTGCGGCGGTATTACTAGAAACGGTACAGGGAGAAGGTGGCCTGAACGTCGCATCCAATGAATGGCTACAACGCCTAAGCCAAATCTGTAAGCAACATGAGATATTATTGATTGTTGATGACATCCAAGCGGGTTGTGGTCGTACGGGCACCTTCTTTAGCTTTGAGCCATCAGGAATAAAGCCTGACATGGTGACTTTATCTAAATCCATCGGGGGCTATGGGTTGCCAATGGCGGTGGTACTGTTGAGTCCAGAGTTAGATATCTGGAAGCCAGGTGAGCATAACGGTACGTTCCGTGGCAACAACCATGCGTTTGTCACGGCGACAAAAGCGATTGAACATTATTGGTCTGACCGTCAATTCGAAGCGCACATTTCTCAGCGTTCTGCGCAGGTATCGGACACATTGCAGCGTTGTCTCAAGCGTCATCCTGCATTGTTTGTGCAAGAAAAAGGCCGAGGTTTGATGATCGGTATTGAATGCCACAGTGGTGACTTTGCTGGAGACATTGCCAAGCATTGCTTTGCCAACGGCTTAGTCATCGAGACTGCTGGTCCACAAGATGAAGTCGTTA
Source organism: Vibrio sp. 10N.261.51.F12 (assembly GCF_041471725.1). Classification (NCBI taxonomy): domain Bacteria; kingdom Pseudomonadati; phylum Pseudomonadota; class Gammaproteobacteria; order Vibrionales; family Vibrionaceae; genus Vibrio; species Vibrio sp. 10N.261.51.F12. Next base: position 35,532 of record NZ_JBFROV010000037.1, read on the forward strand.
AATTTTTCTGTCCATTAACCATTACTGAGTCGGAATTGAGTCAAGGGCTTGAGATCTTTGAAAAATCGGTTGAGCTGGTGGTTGCGAAACATTTTAAAAAAGCATCTTAATAAAGGATTAAAAGATGATTGTAAGAACGCTGAATGAGTGTCGTGATAGTGAGCGAAGAGTTGTATCGGAAACATGGGAAAGTGTCCGTATGCTTCTGAAAGATGACAATATGGGTTTTTCTTTTCATATAACGACTATCTACGAAAATACTGAGACGCACATTCACTACCAAAACCACTTAGAGTCGGTTTATTGCATGAGTGGTGAGGGTGAAATTGAAGTCGTGGGCGGGGAGACCTACCCCATCATGCCAGGAACATTGTATATCTTAGATCAAAATGATGAGCATTTTCTACGTGCCTATCAAGGAAAAGAAATGGTTATGGCTTGTGTATTTAACCCGCCGATTACGGGAAAAGAAGTGCACGACGAAAACGGTGTTTACCCACTGTTTGACTAAGTTCTAACCCATTAGATGGTAACAGAGTCAGCATCAACTGGCTCTGTTACACGGGTTGTGTTCCCTTCAATTCGTCACCTTACCCTTGACCTAAAATTTGAATCTAAGGCTTTATATGACTTATACCGTAGAGAAAATCGGCGGTACTTCAATGACAGCGTTTGACGCTGTGCTCGAAAATATCTTCTTAAAACCCGCACCAGAAAATCGCTATAACCGAGTTTTTGTGGTGTCCGCGTACAGCGGCATGACAGACGCATTACTAGAGTGCAAAAAGACCAGTAAACCGGGTGTCTATCAGCTTGTCGCCAAGCGTGATGATGCGTGGCAAGACGCGCTTGATTATGTAGAACAACGAATGTTGCTGACCAATGGTCATATTTTTGCCGATCCAATGAATCGCTTGCGAGCCGACAAATTTATTTGTACTCGAATTACCGAAGCCAAAAATTGTATCTCGAATATTCTTGAAACCTGCCAGTTCGGCCAGTTTTCATTACGTCACTATCTGCCACAAGTGCGCGAATTTCTATCGTCAATTGGTGAGGCCCATAGCGCATTTAATACGGCGCTTAAGTTGAAAAGCTTGGGCATCAATGCCAAGTTCGTCGATTTATGCGGTTGGTGTTCTGATAAGCCGAAAAGCCTTGATGATAATATCCGTGATGCTTTTGCCAGTATCGATGTCAGTACAGAATTGCCTATTGTGACAGGGTATGCCTCGTGTACTGATGGACTGATGTCGACCTATGATCGTGGCTACAGTGAGATGACGTTTAGCCGGATTGCGTCGATAACTCAAGCGGATCTCGCCATTATCCATAAAGAATATCATTTGAGTTCTGCAGACCCGCGAGTGGTTGGGGAAGATAAAGTCTTTCCTATTGGGCATACCAATTATGACGTGGCAGATCAGTTGGCTAACTTGGGAATGGAGGCGATTCATCCCAATGCAGCGGCTGGGTTGCGTGAAAGTAATATCGAGTTGCAGATTAAAAACACATTTGAGCCGAGCCATCCGGGCACATTAATCTCAAGCGAGCATCGCCCCACTGATAATAAAATCGAGATCATTGCGGGGAAACAGCAAGTCTTTGCATTGCATCTTTTTGATCAAGCCATGGTCGGGCAGGTTGATAACGTGAGTTGTGAACTCATGGAAATTATCGCTGATGCGCATGTAAGCTTGATTGGTAAAGAAATGAATGCGAATTCAATTACCTATTACCTCGGTGGCAACAAAGAAAGCCTCAATAAGGTGCTCTATAAGGCTGAAAAACGCTATCCTCATTCTGAGATTAAGGGACGTATGGTCGCGCTTATTTCGGTTATTGGTTCTAAAATTGACACGAATAAAGCACTGGCTCAAGGCGTGTTAGCCCTCATGCATCAAGGCGTGATACCCGTTGCCCTTCACTCATCTATGCGTAATGTTAACGTTCAGTTTGTTGTTGATGACAATCAGTATGGAGAGGCTATCTGTGCGCTGCATGATGAGTTTGTTTCCAAGCAAAGCCCGGCACTTTCTCGCTCGAAGGTTGCTTGATATCAGTTGTTTGATTAAAGCTTGTGGCTGACGGCCTATGCGTCCCCCCAGTAATGCGCGACCAGCACATTACTGGGGGGACTTTATTTATACTTAAACGTGATAGCAAACGATGTGTCTACTCCCCCCTTCTCTTTTTCTTATGCCATCACACTGAGTAATCGATATTTTTTAGCACCTATATTCAACACTTTTTATGGTGATAAATTGATATTTGAAGGTCGTATGACTAGTCTCAGAAGTAATCCAATTCACACTAGGACATGTTAGTTATGATTGTTTTTAGGCAAGTTGTTACTTCGACTATGGGGGCATTATTTGCTTTGCTTCTTACTCATTCAGCCTTCGCTAGCGAACTTTCTGAATATAAGGGATCAGGAAGCTTGACTCAGGGTAGAGCAAAGACAACCGAATCAAATATCTTTACTTGCCAAAAGGGGCGAGCTCGAGTCGCAGGGATAGGGAGTATCACTGACGTTAACGGTACTAATTGGATTATGCCAGCAGACAACCATTTTTCTTCCGGACCCAAGGCAATGGATCTTTATGAAGAATGTGCAGGGATAACCCCGGCAAGTATTGATGAAGTAAATCAAGACGAAGCAGAGATTGTCGTTATTGACCCTGAGGGAGAGGTCGTGACAGGTTATATTTTTGCCGACAATTATTTTGAACTTTATATCAACGGAAGCTTGGTGGCTGTTGACACGGTGCCATTTACCCCTTTCAATTCAAGCATAGTGAAGTTTAAGGTCAGTAAGCCGTATACGATTGCAGTAAAAGTGATTGATTGGGAAGAAAATCTTGGTTTAGGTACCGAAAATAACCGCGGAAAACAATATCACCCTGGAGACGGTGGATTTATTGCCAGTTTCAGCGATGGAACGGTAACAAATGCTAACTGGCGAGCCCAAACGTTCTATACGGCTCCGATTTATGATCTCACCTGCTTGCAAGAAAAAAACGGCGCTCGACTGTCTAATGATTGCACGACAGAAGGGACGAATGACGGTGAGAGTGCCTATGCCATTCATTGGCAAATACCAAAAGATTGGATGGAGGTCGATTTTGATTCTGAACCTTGGCCGCAGGCTTCGTTATACAGCGAAGATGAAATTGGTGTAAATAATAAAAAGGCATACATGAATTTTGTTGAAAAGTTTAGTGGTGCAGGTGCAAGCTTTATTTGGTCAACGAATGTGGTGCTTGATAATGAAGTTTTGTTGCGATACCAAGTGGAATGATAGAGCGCGAGTGTCGCTGAATTGTTAATGACACTGCGCCTAAGGCGCGCTGTATTGTTTTGCTAAAAGTTGTAAGGAGTCCACTCTAAACGATAGTGAGAATGGGCTATTATTTTGTAAAACAACGGCAATATCTCCAGTCGAAGTATTGCGCCATCGTGGCGTTCCGTTTTCATACTTCACCCAATTTTGCCTTAAATCTGACAGCGGAAGATAGATAGCGGTTGTCGTATCATTTGAATAGGCGTATCCAGCAGCTGAAAGTGTTTGATAATAACCATGACTGTCGATAACGCCTATGTATAAACTATCGAGTTGGTCTGGTGTTATTCCAGAGGTGACAATCTCGATCGCCCCTGATTTGGGTTGCCCAAATTGTGCAGCATCAATTTGATTGACTAGCGGATATTGCCAAGTATGCCAGGTGTCTAATTTGATCGCTTCATTAATATTCACTCTTGCGTCTTGCAGGCCTTTCCATGACGTTTCTATTTCCTTTACGACATATCCGTCGAGCTTAAGGATCACCGCTAGGGGCCCAGAACTCGCCCATAATGGTAACATTTGCCCATACCAGTCCAGAGATAGCGCATCTCCCGCTCCACGTGAAACCCAAATATTATCTTCATGAGATATCATGATCTCCCAGCGACTCCAGTGGGTAAATTCAGCTTTTATTTGCATCGCAGTGAAGGCCGTATCCGTTATGTCGGCGACTGAAAACAATGTCACGTCAGGTGGACGTAGTGCTGTGGCATGGGGAGTAGTGAGTTGTATATAGGTCGCGAGTGCTTGTTTGGGGTGATAGTGGGCATCGAGCAACCCAAAGCTCTTCTCTGCGTCTGAAAACCAACCTTGTTGCTCAGGTTCATCGGTTAGCGAAAACCAATTTAGAGCGAATAAGTCTAGGGTTTGAAGCATGGGGAGATAAAATTTGAGTTTTTGTAGTTCATTGGCTTGTTGCACCTCCCAATCTGGTTGTGAGGCGATGGATAAGTATGCCAGCATCCATGGCTTATTGAAGCGTTTTTGAAGGCGCTCACCAAGACGAAGCGCACGTACCCATGGCGACCAATCGGGGGCGGTATGTGCTCGTTCGGTATAACTGGAAAGCATCAGCATACTGGCAACAAAGTCACTGGCCTCAATACTTTGCTGAGCACTGTTAAAGCTTGGCTCGCTGCCTGGTTGATCCCAGTCACCCAGACCAAGACCAATTTTTATTTGCGGAGCTTGTTGACGAATAAGAGCAATGACCTCGAGCATTAACGGATCCCATCCTTCCCAATTCTCAATGCCATGCTTGTTAAATTCAGGCTCCAGAACCAAGTATGCTTGAGGCAATTCACGCAGAAGAGGAATTAACTTCGTTTTCACCTCGTCTAAATATCGCTCTCGGTTAGCTTGCACGTACTCTGGGTTGATTTGATCGCCAAAAAACCAGTAGTTGATCATAGGGATGTAACCGTTGGCATGAGCGCCACGGAGAAGATCGGCCCGGATCCAATGCCAGTCATTATTTTGAGTGATCCACAGCGTGACACTGCGGACCTCAAGATCATGTGCTGACAATGTGTTCCAAATAGGAGAGAAATTTTTGCCACTGCCTACTGGTTGATCAAGCAGTAAGCGAGCCCCTATCCCCCATAGGAAGGGTAGCTTTGACGGTTCGAGTTTCTTTTTTTGTAGTTCAAACATAAACCTCATGGCATCAAGGCGTTGTTGCCAGCTGCGCGCCAGTAAGCTGTTTCGGTTTCCCCAATTTGAATCCAGCTTGGCTTGGAGTTGTGTGGATAGCTCTAACGCTATGCCAATTTGGTTATTTCTTAGTGCTGAAAACATCGCACCAAATAGGGCTTGGATATGCCAGTCTGCTTCCATGTCTATGGTGGCTTTGGCAATCGAGCGATAAAGCGTCAACGCTTGCTTCGGCTGCTGATTGAGTTCTAATAAACTATGCGCGGTAAGGAGTTGCCCACGAATCGCCAGCGGTTGATTTGGTTTACTGGCATAAAGGCGAGCACTAAACTGCTGCATTTGTGATACCGCATTTTTATCACGAAGTTGAAGCAGGTTGACATAGTCGCCAAGGAGCGGGTCGTCTTTATAGACACGCAACAGCGCAAATGCCGCACGCGCCTCTAATCGATGCACACTAAAGGGGTTTTGACTTAGGTATGCACGATAATCAGACATGGCCTGAGCCCAATTGTGTTCAAACTCGGCAATACGAGCGGAAAGAAATAGGGCTTCACCCTGATAGGGTGGGCGGGCCGTGGCTAATTGAGCTTTAGCAGCGCGCAATTGACCTTGTTGTATTAACTGGATGCCTTCTCCAATCGGATCTGAGTTTGTTTGTGCCCGTGCTGGAGCAATAGTGCTAAACAAACTGAGCATCGATATCAAAAGAGAAATAAATACTGGCGGTGCCTTTATCGTCTTACCGCGCTTTATCATTATCACCTTCTGCTGAACAGCTCAGGTCGATAGTTTCAAAATACTCGAGATTGTCTCGAATGGTCTCAAGATGCAACGTCGTTTCTGCCGGTAAATTGCAGGCGTCAATCATGGCCAGATTCTCTTTTATGCTCATGACCATCACTTGGATTCGAGCTGAACTGTCATTGACGTCTTCCGCAATGTCATTGAGCTCATCGCCGTCACGGGTTTTTATTGTCGTTGATAACTTACCCATGGAAATATCGATCAGTGCATTGCGAATCCGCTCTACGGGTCCGTATAAGCGATAACTCAACCACCATCCTGCCCATGTTGCTAAGACTAATTGCAATAAAACGAGTAAGACCAACCAATTACTCATCGCATCGTACATTGAGGGGAGAGACTGTGCGACCGCATTTAACTCTTCGGGTAACAATTGAAAAGATAAACGCTCAGCTAACACATCGAGGGTTTGTGCATAGAAAAAGTAAAATTGGACGGCGTTGATCGCCGCACTGAATAGTGCAATGAATAATACCCGCCATATCAGACGCTTAGATGACAGTGATTGAATGCTTTTGAACATGCTGGGCTGGCGTAACGTGCGCAACATCGTCGCTCTCCATAAACCTGTTGTATATTGAGTATATATCCAATGCAGAATCTGGATCGCAAAATTGAGGAATGCCAATAGAATCGTGTTGTGTTGTTCATCGTTGATGTTTTTATCAAAACAATGAACAACTAGCAGCGATAATGTTCATGTGAATACTCACGTTGAAATCGAGGTATCTGCTGGTACTTTCTGTCACCTTAAATGTGATTTTATCGTGACGCCTGTCACATTTACGTCGTTTGGGAATTGTTGAAACCGGTTTCAGAAATAACGTATTAAGCTATCGGAAACGTCGTCAAAGATGACAGATTGGTTGCGGTGTCTGGCTCAAATTACGATGCCATCACCTTCAAATGACATAGGTTCAGTGAGTATGAGTATGAAGACAGGTTTTCCTAGTGATTTCTTATGGGGCGGCGCGGTAGCGGCTCATCAGTTGGAAGGTGGTTGGGACGCCAATGGTAAGGGCGTAAGCGTGGTTGATGTTCTGACTGCTGGTGAGCATGGTGTTCAACGCCGTATAACCGACGGCGTGTTAGACAACGAAGTTTACCCTAATCAACAAGCCGTCGATTTTTATCATCATTATAAAAATGACATCAAACTGTTCGCAGACATGGGCTTTAAATGTTTCCGCACAAGCATCGCTTGGACCCGTATTTTCCCTAAAGGTGATGAACTAGAACCTTGTGAAGCGGGCCTTGCCTATTACGATGACTTGTTTGATGAGCTTCTTAAGTATGGCATTGAGCCTGTCATTACCCTAAGCCACTTTGAAATGCCTTACCATCTTGCCAAAGAATATGGCGGCTGGATGAATCGAAAGGTGATTGATTTCTTTGTTCGCTATTCGACCGTAGTGATGGACCGATATCAACACAAGGTCAAATATTGGATGACGTTCAATGAGATTAATAATCAAGTGAATGTGTCTGCGGACATTTTTGGTTGGATGTGTTCTGGAGTGAAATTTTCAGAATTTGAGCGCCCTCAAGAAGCGATGTATCAAGCGGTACACCATCAATTTGTGGCCAGCGCGTTAGTGGTAAAAATAGGTCACGATATTAATCCAGAAATGAAGATTGGTGCAATGTGCGCCATGGTGCCATTTTATCCTCGTTCTTCTAAACCTGAGGATGTCATGCTGGCGCAACAAGCCATGCGTGATCGCTATCTATTCTCAGATGTGATGGTGAGAGGCCATTATCCAACGTATGCCAAGCGTGATTGGGCGATGAAAGGCTATGACATTGTTATGCATCCAGGGGATGAACAGCTACTGAAGCAAGGCAAAGCCGATTACCTCGGCTTTAGTTATTACATGTCGAACACATTGGATTCTACTTCTCATCAATCAACGGAGGAGAGTATGGATGGCGGCCATGAGAATTCAGTAGACAACCCTTTCATTGAATCGAGTGATTGGGGCTGGCCGATTGATCCAACGGGACTAAGGTTCTGTCTTGCCTCACTGTACGAGCGCTATGAAGTGCCGTTGTTTATCGTTGAAAATGGCTTTGGTATGGTTGATAAGGTTGAACAAGATGGCAGCATTAATGACGACAGCCGGATCGCGTATTTAAGTCAACATATCGCAGAAATGAAAAAAGCGGTGGATATTGATGGGGTCGATTTAATGGGTTATACCCCGTGGGGCTGTATTGATTTAGTGTCGTTTACAACCGGTGAAATGAAAAAGCGTTATGGCTTTATCTATGTGGATAAACATAACGACGGCAGCGGGACTTTGGCTCGTACCAAGAAAAAGTCATTTAACTGGTATCAGCGGGTTATTGCATCTAACGGCAGTACTTTATAAGTTTTCAAATATTAAATAATACGCGCTTCCTGCCATTCGTATTATGGTGGGGAGCGGCATTGCTAATGTAAGAGTGAGCAGTCCATGAAAGTGACGATGCTGGATGTTGCCAATAAAGCTAGGGTCTCTAAATCGACCGTTTCTCGCGTGCTGAACCGGAAAAATATCGTTAGACCGGATGTGGTTAAACGTGTCTTTGATGCGATTCAAGAAACCGGCTATCGACCGAATATTTTGGCGCAAAATCTGGCAATGAGAAAAACCAATTTTATTGGGTTTGTCATGAGTAATGTCTTATTTGATGGACCGTATTTTTCTACCTTGATGAATCATGCCGCCTCTTTTTGCGAAGAGACTCAGCATCAGTTAGTCATGACAGACGGTAAGCATAGTAAGGCAGAAGAAAGAGCCGCGATTAACTTTCTTCTGGATATGAAGTGTGCGGGTATTATTGTGTACGCCAAATATTTAAATGAGAAAGAACTTGGAGACCTCATCAGCAGTACCGATACGCCAATTATGGTGCTAAATCGGAATGTCTCTGAGTATCCTAACAACGCCATTACGACCGACCATTATCGCAGTGCGTGTATAATGGTTGAGCATATCGTGGAAAAGGGGCACACCGATATCGCTATTATTCGAGGCAACCCTAATTCCCTCACCGACTTACAGCGCTATCAGGCCTACCGAGATACGCTGACAAAATATGGATTGCCTTTACGTCCCGAATTTGAGCAACAGGGTAATTGGATGTTAGCGGGTGGTTATAGTGCTGCGGAGGCTTTGCTACAAGGCATCAAAACCCCCACTGCCATTTTGGCTTGTAATGATGATATGGCCGTGGGTGCAATGAAAGCACTTACTAACGCCGGCCTGACGTTACCAAAAGATATGTCTATCGCTGGTTTTGATAACAGTAATATAGGTGAATATCTATCGCCTAGCTTGAGCTCGGTGAGTGTCCCGTTGGAATGTATGATTCAGAAGGCTATTACGTATATATTAGGTGACTATTGCCGTACCAACCTGACCCATACATCCGGATCTTTAGTCATTAGGGACTCGATCGTGCCACCTCAAAAGTAGCATTGCAGTATAAACGGGTAGTGAGCTATTTAAATTACAGCCACACGATATTAGTCAAGCATATCGATAAGCCAATATGCCTGTCTAATCGAAGTACTATAAAATCTTTAAAATTGACTCACGCGCAAGTCGTGATTTCGGTAGCGTCGCGTTATAGTCTTCATCTTTATGATGATAACCAATAGCTAAAGCCACCTCACACTGATAGCCACCGAGTTCTTCAGCGAAAATCTCTCCAATTAGATCTGGGTCAACGCCTTCCATTGTTGTTGAGTCAATCCCCAAACGGGCGAGGACATGCAGCGTATTGCCGAGCGCAAGATACGTTTGTGCTTTTGTCCAAGCTGAGGTATCACCGGAGTCATCCGTATTTTGTTCTGCAAACGCAAACCCGCCGAATGCCTGCTCACGATTTTCTGGTGCAGTTCGACCGTCTTCGATACCCTTATCGACCACTTTTGCATAGTCATCGCGGGTGTAGTGCGGGTTATAAGCAAATAAGATTGTGTGCGATGATGCTTTGATATGTGGTCGGTTAAACTGATGTTTATTGGCAAACGTGTCGTACATACGCTGTTTGGCTTCGTCACTTTCAATGACTATGAATTTCCAAGGTTGAGAGTTAATGGATGATGCGGAAAGGCGAATCGCGTCATAGATAATTTCAAGTTCTTCTTGCGGAACACGTTTAGTTTCATCGTAACGTTTTGCCGTATAACGTTGCTCTAAATCAGAAATAATTGGATGCGTCATGGTTTTCTCCGTCATAAACAGGGGCTGCTAACAGCGTTTTTAATCAACTAAGCGATGTGTGTCATTTCATTTATAACGAAGCTTGCTACACAGCCTTCTGTTGCTGCCATGTAGTCTGCAATATGACTGCTCGCCAAGTGAGTTTGCAAAAGCTCACGCGAGGTCCAGTTTTCATAGAAAGTGAAATGAGCTGGGTTCTCATTGTTTTGATGAAGGTCGTAGTTAATGCAACCTTCTTCCGCACGAGTGGCGTCTATAAGCTTGAGTAACTCAGCTTTCACAAATTCAATTTTATCTTCGTTTGCTACGATGTTGGCGATGATGGTTAGTTTGGTCATGGGTCATCTCATTTGTTTATGTCGGCATTTCATGGTCGAAAGATTCGATTGGCCGAGCTTAGTGTTGTTTTGACGTTCAATTTCGACTTGTCGTCGGTATCAACAAATCATAGTCGTATAATTAATAATTAAAAACAGGCTATAATTTGAATTATTATCAAATTATATTTGATAATAGTCTTACGATACTAACCTTATATGGGTAGAAATAATGCTTTTAGAAGACTTACAGGTCATATTAAAGGTTGCTGAGTTTCGCAGTATCACTGCCGCGGCGACCAACCTTGATATGCGAACTGCGACCGCCAGTGCTGCCGTAAAGCGAGTCGAAGCATCCTTGGGCGCGGAAATATTCATCAGAACAACCCGCCATTTACGCCTGTCTTCGGCAGGAGAACGCTATCTCCCACAATGTGAGCAGGCGTTGAAATTGCTGGAACAAGCCAAGCTTAATATGCGAGAAGAGTTGGGTATTATTGATGGGGAGATCAGGATCGCGGTATCTTCTGACTTTGGTCGAAATATCGTTGTGCCTTGGCTCGATGAGTTTTTAGTTGAACACCCTAACGTGTCACTTCGTACCAGCGTCAGTGACAGTAATATTGATTTTTATCGAGACTCAGTGGATATGGCGCTGCGTTATGGGCCTCAAACCGACGCGAATTTATATGGATTCAAAATTTGTGATGTTCCTCGGGTATTGTGTGCTAGTCCTGAGTATCTCAGTGATCATGACGCGCCTACCGCGCCCACTGACTTACTGAATCACAATGCTCTGTTCTATCAATTGCATGACATTTTACAAGATGAATGGACGTTTTATGATGAAAAACAATCATATAAAATGAAATTGAAAGGGAACCGAGCCTCCAATGACAGCGACTTTGTCCGGCGCTGGTGTGTTGAGGGAAAGGGTATTGCTTATAAATCATGCATCGATATGTCGAACGACTTACTGGCGGGTCGGGTGGTGAGTTTAATGCCAGATTATACGCCGACGCCCACCGAGTTGTGGCTAGTGTGTCCAAGTCGTCAGTCGATTACGCCAACAGTACGGTTGTTGCGTGACCTATTTAGAAGCAAAGCCAACGCGATTCTGTCTCGCTTAACGGAGGAAGGGGTACTCGTGAACGAATCTCGGCGTAGTATTCAACCACGCAACGCTAAGCGATTAGTGTGATCAATGAAGAGAAGGGGCAATGTTGAATATAATGATATGAATTGAATATGTTATATTTCAGTAAGACGACCTTCAACCTAGGTTTATTCACTTTATAGAATGGAGAACATGAGTGAAACTTCTTAAATTTGGTCTTGGGCTATCACTTTTATTGACCAGTGCTACGTCAAGCGCAGATAGCTTTCAGTTTTTGGTGGGGGTCGACACTGGTAAGTCTTTTGCTGGTGGTATCGAAGGGACAATCTATGACAACTATATCATCGGTGCTCAGGCGAACTTAGATTCTACCGATAGCTATAACTCTGGACCCTATTCGCATTCTACGATCAGCGATGCTACGTATACTCAGAAACGTTCCGCGCAACATTACGCCCTATATACTGGTTACCGGTTCACTAAGTCTGCTGTTGAAGGTTTGGCTATTAAGGTAGGCGTAACACAAATGAGGCTCACAATGAGTGCGGATGTGTATGGGACTGAGAGTGGTGACGCTGCATCTGAAGAGTTATATAAAATCAACGAATCTAAACTCTTACCGTTTATCGGCGTTGGTTATCAAATTGCTGAACGTTTGACGTTAAATGTTCACGCGAGTTTTGGTGGATTAGAAACGATTACGGTGGATGGTCAGCAAGAGCCCACAGGAATAGATGCCACCAATGTGAGCTTTCTCGTTGGATTTAGGTTCTAAGGCCAACATGCTAGATGTTGCAAGGTGCAGGACGCAATCGAAACTTGTCTCTGTCTTCTTGAATGAATAAGCCCAAGCACTGCTTGGGCTTTTTAGTGGACGGGGTATCTACCGGTCCGGTTAGTGTCTTCGGGTTGAGCAATACCGAGCCGCTATGCCCCTTTAGGTGGCGTAAACGCCATCATATCAAGGACTTTACCAGTGTATTTTTCGATACGAACTAATGACGAGTTCGCCGCACATCCGTTAGCAAGTCGAGAAGTGGGAATATCACTGGTTAACACGTTCGCACCACCATTGCGACAGATCCCCGTTTCTGGATCGAAGTCGGGCCAGCCCCCTTCATGGATACATACTGAGCCTTGTTTAATGCCATCGCTCACGAGCGCGCCAACCAATACCTCACCGCGATCGTTATAAGCACGAACCAAATCGCCCGATTGAATACCGCGCGCTTTTGCATCGGCCGTATTGATGGTAATCGGTTCTCGATTTGCAATCGCATACTCGTCGCGAAGCTTGGCATAGTTGAATTGACTGTGTAAACGATGGGCGGCATGCGCCGTCATTAGTTGCAATTCATCTTCTTTGGCTGTGCCACTAAATTCAGTAGGTGGCAGCCAAGTTGGATGAGCTGGGCAATCTTTATAGCCATAGCCTTCAATGGTTTTCGAGTAAATCTCGATACGACCACTTGGTGTACCTAGTGGATTCAAAACCGGGTCTTTTCTAAACTCAGCATGTTGAACGTAAGCCGCGGCCTTCTTATTCATCTTCATTTCAATCAGCTGATTGTCGTCCCAGAACTTCCCAAAGTTTGGCATACGAACCCTTGCAGCACGCCCTCCTTTTTGCGCCGCCTCATAGAACCCTTTAAGCCAATCCATCTCGGTTTTGCCTTCAGTATAGACGTTATGCCCGCCTGTTCTTATTTGCTCTGACATATCAGCAAAAACAGCAAAATCACTTCGTGCTTCACCTTGTGGCTCAACCACTTTTTTCATTGGAACAAGGTGTTGGTTACTGTAGTCACCGGTCATGGTTAAGTCATTACGCTCAAAGGATGTCGTAATGGGCAGCACAATATCGGCATGCTTAGCCGCGGCGGTCCAATAGATCTCTGATATGACTATGAGTTCCGGTTTTTGCCATGCCTTGATCAGGCGGTTAGTGTCTTGGTGATGAGTAAAGTTCGCGCCACCCGCCCACCAAATCATCTTGATATCAGGGAAGGTTAATTCATGTCCGTTGTGTTGATAATTGGCGCCAGGGTTTTCTAGTGCCTCGACGATGCGCGCAACAGGGAATGCATTGACGGCGCCCGAGACTGCCCAGTCGTTACCTGCCGAAGATCCGCCACCAATAGAAGATGAAATTGCTGGCAGCACGCCTGCATCACGTGTTGGGTTCCCACCATTCGAATAATGGTAGGAGAAGCCAAAGCCACCCCCTGGAAGACCTATTTGGCCTAGCATGGCGGCAAGAGTCGCGATCATCCAGTGACGTTGTTCTCCGTATTGTTGGCGTTGGATTCCCCAACCTGCCATCAACATGGTGCGATTTGAGCTGAAGATATCCGCCAGCAGTTCAAGCTGCTTTGCCGGCACCCCAGTGATGTCCGCTGCCCATTCTGGTGTTTTTTCAACACCGTCTTCTTTGCCTAGTAAATAGGCCTCGAATTTGTCGTAACCCGTGGTGTATTTATCAAGGAAGGCTTTATCGTGTTTTCCTTTGCTGACCAGTGAGTGTGCGATGCCGAGCAGCATGGCCACATCAGTCATTGGGCGAGGGGCAATCCATTGGATATTATCACCGAAGAAATCGATAGTCTCAGAGCGCATTGGGTCAATGGCTATAATGGTTTTTCCCGATTTTTTTAGCTGATGGAAAAACTCTAAGCCAGAGCAGTCCGTTGAGCTCCATGCAATCTTGAGTGTATTGATCGGATTCATGCCCCAAAGGACGACGACATCGCTGCTTTCTAATACGACAGGGTGACTGGTTTGCTGTTCATACACTTCAATCGAGCCCATAACATGCGGCATGATGACTTGCGCAGCGCCCGTTGAGTAATCGCCTAAATGTCCAGAATAGCCACCCGCCAAGCTCATATAACGTTGCAACAACGTTTGTGCTTTGTGGAGAACCCCTGAAGAGCGCCAGCCGTATGAGCCGGCAAATATAGATTCAGGACCGTTCTCTTTACGAATCCGCATGTGTTGTTCGTGGATGAGCTTGTACGCATCATCCCATGACACTTGAACGTACTCATCTTTACCACGCGTGCCTTTAGGGGCGGTAGGATCGTCTAAATAGCCTTTACGGACCATCGGGTGTTCGATACGTGCTTTTGTGTACACCTGATCAGGGCCAGTAGACTGCAAACTATTGGGAACGGTTTGCGCTAACGCATTCTTGGTAGCAACCAGCTTCCCGTCTTTTATTTCGCATAGCATTGGGCCCATGCGACCAGCGGTCAATACACCCGATCCTCGTTTTGAGGCGGCGGCAGCGGACAGAGGCGTTAGGGAAGTAAAGGCGGCAGCACCTGCTGCCATTGACGTCCCTTTTAGGAATCCGCGACGTGTGATATCAGTCATAGTAATGTCCTTGTTGTTTTAGTGACCAACCACGTCTTTTGCGTGGTTTTGGAAGAATTTAGTTAAGATCTCGAGATCAAGGGCTGAGATATCGGTACGCTCACCCATGCCTTTTGCCACAGGGCCCCAGGCGTTGACCGTGAAATGATTCGAAGGGATCTTGGCATGACAGGTTGAGCAGTAGACATTATCGAGCTCTTCAGCGTAAGCCCACAAAGGATCTGGGCTGCTAAGAACAGGGGCATCGATTTGGGCGGTGAGTACAGCTCTGCGCCATTCATTACCATATTCATCAGCGGCGTAGTCGCCAATTTTGAGCGTATTTTGTCCTTCGTCAGACAGCATGGCGATGATGCTTCGCTTACCCTCAGCCATGTAGAGCACCTGCTCAGCTCCTTTCATCTGGTAACCTGACAATTGGATGGTTCTGACGTCGTCCTTTGTATCGACAACCGCCATTTTGACCGCAGGATTAATAGAGCCGAGATCGCCTAATGAGATCTTAGCGACAGAGTACACTTCCTTTGCATCAACGGTCGTTTGCTCTGCTTTAGCGACGACTCGGTTGTAGGCTTCGCTGTCGAGCTCGGGCTCTGGTGCAAAGTGTGCGACACCTTTGTGGCAATCAATACACGTTTGATTATTGGCGATACCGTATTCGTGCATTTTTGCTGCATCTTCTGACTGTTCATAACTGTCCATCGCATCGAATGAGTGACATGAACGACAGGTAGCCGAATCGTTAGCTCTTAGTTGAGCCCAGACGGTTTCAGCCATTGCCATCCGATGTTCTTCATACTTGTCTTCTGTATCAATTTTGCCAGTGACAAACTCGTGGTAAATGTCTTTTGAGGCGCGGATCTTAGTGATCACATAATCGATTGGATCAGACGGAATATGACAATCTGAGCATTCCGCGCGAATGCCTTTGGCATTGGTGAAATGAACGGATCCTTGATACTCCTCATAGGGGATTTGCATGGTGTGGCAAGAGATACAAAATTCGGTGCTTGAGGTTTTGTGCATGATGGCAGCACTGCCACCAAAGGTTAACCAACCGATGAGAATCCCCACGAGGGTGATGAGTAGTACATGTCTTTTTTTTATATTCATGATGATTTATTAATAACTGTGTCATTTGGTAACTTCTCTTAAAAATACTCCTTAAGTGGTACTTCAGTGATTGATTTAAATCATGAATACCCACTCAAATTTCAATGATTTTTTGTTATGTGGGTACGCTCACTTTTATAAGGTATTGGGTGATATGCTCAGCCTAACGGGTAACGTGTGGTTAGCTTTTTACCTGATAGGGTGTGTGCTTTCGAGAGCAAAGTATTTTATTAGCAGGAAAGCAACATGACACTTCTCGTGTCGATAATGACCAGCACGGGGTCTGAGTTATAGAGATTAAATGCCGAAAGCGGAGTTCGAATGGTGGGGAAGGTAAATTTCAGCCGCATTACTGCGAGGTTGTTGTTGCCTTGTAAGCTGCTAATAGAATGGCGTCCAGCTTTGATAGACCTAATTTACTATTCTGATGAGGGGTCATGGGATTGTGGAGCAGTTACGGGTTTTCGTCATCCAAGCCTTCAATTAGAAACCTTGCGCCGTCACCATGAGATGACACCTCATCATTAGGATTAAATAGGCCGCAGCTTTTAAGTGACAAGCAACCGCACCCGATGCAGGTGTCTAGATTATTTCGCAGTCTTTGCATCTCGAGTATTTTTTGATCCAGTGTCGATGCCCAGCGCTTGGACAGGCGTTCCCAATCTCTTTTGTTAGATTGTCTCGCATCGGGTAGCGAGGAGAGTGCGGAACGGATCTCTTCAAGAGAAACCCCCACTTGTTGGGCGGCTCGAATAACGGAGATCGTGCGTAGGGTTGCGGAATGGTAGCGTCGTTGATTACCATCGGTGCGAATGGAATGAATTAACCCTTTTGACTCATAAAACCGAAGAGCAGAGGCCGCAACACCACTGCGTTTTGCCGCTTCACCTATCGTAAAAAAACGGGTTTTCTTCATATGTTAATCTCACTAAATAATCAATTGACTTAAAGTTATCTTTAACTTTTATCCTAGCACAACATTTGCGAGCAATAGGATAAAATATCATGTCGACACATACACCAGCTTACCTAATATGCAGTTCTATATTTGAAGATGACCATGCGTCTTTGCTTCCTTATTTTGATGCTGTTTATCCATTGCTTGAAAAGTCAGGAGCAGAGGTACTGATAGCCGGGTCTCTTGAGCAAAACCTAGAGCAAGTGGAAGGGGAGTGGCCTAATTCGAGTGCCAAGTTTACGTTATTCAAGTTCGAATCCATGGAAAAACTAAAGGCATTTTGGTATTCCGAGGAATATCAAAGTATTAAACACCTGAGAACTAACGTCATTCCTCCAAATTTTACCTTTATCGCTGAGGGGTTTGATGAGGCAAGTTATCGCGTAGAATAATCGTCATAAGGTGTAAATTAACGAACAGTTGATTCACCAGTCGAGCGAAAGGTGCCGTGAATCGATCAAGTGAATGAATAGACCACTGCTCCTTAAAAAAGAACGACACACTTTGGCGAGTGTGTCGTTTAGGTTTTTAGAAAATGAACTGGTATAGGAAGCCTGCACTGATAGCCATACTTAAAATAACGAACAAGAAAGCGGCAATCATTTTGTTTTTAAAGATGGATTTCAACAAAATAACTTCAGTTAGACTTGCCCCTGCGCTACCAATGATTAAAGCCATGACTGCACCTAGCCCCATTCCTTTTGCCGCCAATGCAGCACTGAGTGGAATCACTGCCTCGGCACGAATGTACAACGGAATACCAATCACTGCAGCAAACGGAATAGCTAGTGGGTTGTCTTCGCTTGCGATGCTAGCGACAAACTCTGTTGGCATGAAGCCGTAAATCATTGAGCCGAGCGCAATTCCGCCTATTAGATAAGGAACGACTTTCTTAAAGTCAGCCCATGTACTGTTCCAAATCTTCACCCACTTATTAACGGGAGCAGCTTTGCCACCACATGATGAAGCGCAGTTTTTCGCTTCAGGAGCGATGTACGCTTCAGGTTTTACGTATTTCTCAAAGCCAAGCTTCTCAAGTGTGTAACCGGCAATGACAGACACACCCATGGCCATAGCAAAGTAGAAAACGGTGACTTTTAGTCCAAATGTTACGGCAAACAGGCCGATAATAATTGGGTTTAATAATGGGCTTGCAAACAAGAACACCATCATGGTACCAAAGCCTGCTTTTGCTCTTAATAGACCTTTAAGAAAAGGAATCGTTGAGCATGAGCAAAATGGTGTAATTGCCCCTAGTAAGCCAGCAACAACGTAACCTTTACCGTTTTTGCCACTTAAAATACTTTGTATCTTTGCGGGCGGGATATACTCCTGAAGTACACCGACAACGTAGCTAATTAATAGAAAGAGTATTGTTAACTCTACGGCAAGGAAGGCAAACATGCCTAAGGTGTCCATCACCATATCTTGTGTAATATTGAACATGATTATTTTCTCTGTATTTCTGGAATAATCGAAATATATAGAAAGAAAGTAGCGTCGTCAAATTATTTCGACTATTATCGAAATAATTATTTTGGAAAGGATGTACGATGAAGATTGAGATTATTGCTAAGGCATTGAAAGAACTCGGTCACCCAATACGACTGAGGGTGTATAAGCAGATTATGAAGGCAGGAGACGAAGGGGTTGCGGTAGGGGAAATTTGTGAAAGTATCGATATCCCTAACTCAACATTATCCCATCATATATCGAGCTTGGTGGCAGGTGGATTGATCTTTCAGCACAGAGAAGGGCGGACTTTATATTGCAGAGCGAATTATGCAATGCGAGAAAACGTGATTGGCTTTTTGGTGGATGAATGCTGCAAAGCACAATCCGCTGATGATTTAGTATGACGTGAGATCTGGAAAACCATACGGTCTATCTCAAATGAATACCCCCTTTCGATGTGACGAAAAGGAGAGGGGGCATTCATGATAATCGGCTAGTGGTAACGAATAGGATTAAATATGCTACGTGCTACATTTCGATGTTTGCGGGTGTCGTGAACACCACCCATACAGACATGGTATTACAATCAATACGATTGGTAGAGAAAACAAAAGTCCATAGCCCAAAGTTAATGACATTGGCCCCATGTAGACATCGGTACCACCGATGCCGTAAGCAAGTGGAAGCAAGCCTGCGACCGTCGTTAAGGACGTGAGAACAATCGGTCGTAGTCGGCTTGATGCCGCGTCAATGATGGCTTGATTTGTAGGGAGTCCTTCACTTTTTAGTTCATTAATTCGATTAATTAGAACCAGAGCGTTATTGACCACAACGCCTGCCATTCCAAGTATCCCTATGAGCGCGAACAAAGATATTGGCTGATTATGGATGAATAGCGCCATTAATGCGGCGGCGATGGCAAAAGGAATAACAGCCATGATCATCAAGGGTTGGAGCAATGAACTAAACATAACGGCTAGTACAAAATAGATGCCAATCATTGCGGCAGGGAAAGCGACCAAGAAGCCAGACATTGTCTCGTCAGTATTCTCCGCTTCGCCACCGACATCTAAGCGAACATGGGTACCGACTTTTTGAGCTAATGCTTGAGTGAGTTGCTCACTTAATGCCCCAGAACCTAATGCTTCATCAGTAATTTGCGCGCTCACCAAGACTTGACGCTCGCCGTTGTAATGGAGCAGCTCACGGGGCGCCTGTACTTCTTGCACTTTAGCTAAGCGGCTAAGGGGGACTTGCAACCCTGTCGGCGTAGCGATTTTAGTCGTACTTAATTGCTCAAGGCTACGATATTTTTCATTCAGCAGTACTCGAAGATTGATTTCTTCATCACCGATCCAAGTTGATGTGACACTGTCACCATCAAAGGCAATGCGTAACGTACTGGCAAGGTCTTGAACCGTCAGATTGTAGCGAGCCAGCCATTCATATTGAGGAATAATTTGTAACTGAGGGTCCGTTAACAATTCATTATGAGTGACCTTATCAAGCCCTTTATGTTGCTTCATCCAATCCATAACAAGTGCCAGCGCATGCAGGCGTTCTTCTGCATTATTGCTGATCACTCGGATCTCAACAGGTTCTCCTGGTGGTGGGCCACCGGCGTCTACGGTAAACTTAACGAAGTCGATACCTGAAGAGGCATTAAGTTGATCATTTAGGGCTTTTGCGATGTCATCGGCGCTGCGTTCACGCTGCTCAAAATTTGTTAATGTAATTTGCCCGTTGCTAGTGGGACTCGAATACGTCATTTGATAAGCAGCAAGTTCATTGTCAGGCAACGCTGCGATGGCTTTTTCAAGCTCATGGTGCGACTGACGAACCTTGTCTAAAGGTGTTCCAGGTGTGATTTCACTGTATATCTTGATGTATTTTGCCGTTTCACTAGGAAAGATATCTAATTTGAGAGTCGTGAGTAATGCTGAGCTACCAACCAACAAGGTCAGTGCGATGGCAAGTACACGTTTTTTATGCGTTAAGCAGTCGCTCAGTAAGCGTTGATAGCGTTGGATAATGGCATTAAAACGTTCATTTTTGGGAGCGCGATTAGCGTCAGCATCAAGTGATTTGGCAAGATGCGCAGGCAAAGTAAACGTGCATTCTGCCAGCGAGAACAACAACGCAGCAATGACAGTAATGGGAATGACAATGATCGCTTTACCCATTGCTCCTGGGATAAAAAACATGGGTATAAAGACGAGAGCCGTCGTTGTTAAACTCGCAATGATAGGACGAATGACTTTTTGCACACCAGATATCGCGGCGTCAATAGCGGACTTCCCACGCTCTTTTTCTTGATAAATACTCTCTGCAACAATGACAGAGTCGTCGACAATGATGCCAATAACTAACAGTAAAGCCGCAAGGGTAATACTATCGAGATTCATGCCTAGTGCGGGTAACACCGCCATAACGCCCAACACACAAAATGGAATAGACACGGATACCCAAAAAGCAACTTTTCTCCTGAGTATCATGCTGAGAACAATCAGCACCAATATCAACCCAACACCGCCGTTAGTCGTAACGATTGAAAACTTGTCGCTCATATCGTCGGCTAGATTAAGTGAAATAGGGAAGCTAAATTGATGGTTTAGGCGATCGGATTCCTCATTTAGCAGCGCTTTTATTCGATCAGTCGTTGCAATGATATCGGCGTTGGCACTTTTGCTGATCGAGAAAACGATGGCGTTTTTGCCGTCGACCATCCCAAGCTCCGTCGCTTTTTCAAAGGCGTCTGAAACATGAGCGATATCCTCTAAACGGATCATTTCTCCAGTCGGCAGTACGTCAATAATAGTGTCGGCAAGTTCTTGGGTAGAATGGACCTGCGTCAGAGTGACGATACGTTGCTCGCTGTCCCAAGATTCGACCAAACCACCAGAAAGCGATAAGTTGCGCGTATTAATTGCCGCAATGACATCATCAAAAGTGAGCTGATAGCGCAGTACTTTGGTCGGGTCTACTTCAATCCAAAATTCGCGCTCCGTGTAGCCATCTAAGTGAACGCTGCCCACGCCGGGAATAGAGCGTAATTGTTTCTCTAGATTACGAGCGTAGTTTTGGAGTTGGCTATTTTTTTCTTGATCGCTCGTTGCGCTTTGGGTCCCTTTCGTGGCATTCGCGACAACACCAAAGGTCATCACATCAAATGATGACGTGTCCTTTTGTTCGACCGTTGGTGGATTTGAAATATCTTTGGGTAGCCCTTGTACACGGTCAACGGCTTGTTGAATATCACGCACGGTTTTGTCGGTGTCATAACCCTCATCAAGTTCAATATTGATGTAAGACTGCCCATCAAAAGATTGGGACCAATAGGTGGAAAGCCCTTGAACCAGTTTGAGTTCTTTTTCAATTTTGTTGGTGATATTCAATTCAATGTCTTGTGCAGAAGCACCAGGGTAATGGGTAGTGATTTCCACTTCTGCAAACGCGACATCGGGGAGCTCTTGAAGTTTGAGAATGCTTACAGCACCTGTGCCAATGAGTAAGACCATAATCGTGATGATACGTGCGAGAAAACTGCGCTGCGCGAAATAAGCAAGAAAAGCGTTCATTTCTAAACCTTCTTTTTAGTTTGAGTCTGTTAATAGAGCGGGGAGTTCGAGACGATAAAATTTGGTTTGTCTAGAATAAGGACCATCTAAAAATAAGTGGTGGCGTGCATCGACATACCCGGTTTGAAATCATGATTACCGTTGTCGATATCTACTTCTATCGGGTAAGCAAACGTCGAGGGGTCGAGCTCGACCCCTATGCGATTAATTGTTGCGATGACTTTGTTGGTAGGATTAGCCTCAGACCATAGCTGAATAGGTTGGCCTACAGTCAATGCATTCAAGTCAAACTCGCTAGCCAGCAAGCGCACATTGAGTCGGTCGATATTAGTCAATTGATAGAGCTGGTCACCTTGATTAACCCAGGCGCCTTTCTCTACATGACGAGAGACGATGTAGCCATCGATGCTGGAATAAATGGCGGTGTTTTTAAGATCCAATTGTGCTTTTTCGAGCTCAATGTTGGCGAGAGTGACATTGGCCTTCGAAGCGGCGTAGTCGGCTTTAGCAACGTCTAATTCGTTTTGCGATAAGCTATTTTTAGCTCGAAGCTCTTGATAACGTGAATATGTCGATTTATTGATGTTCAAATCCGCTTCAACCAACGTGACATTGGCGTTCTGTTTCATGACTTCAAGTTTGAAATCTTGGGCTTTGATGGTGGCAAGCGGAGAGTTGGGAGCGACAAGGTCACCTACCTGCCAGTGTGCAGTTTCGACAATACCACTGACTTCAGAGACGACATAGATAGAGTGCGTACTGGTTGTTTTACCAATCAATTCAACCGCGTGCGTTGGGGTTGAAAAGGCCTGAATACCAACAGTCGTAATAAGCAAAAAAGTTGTCATTGTGATCTCCACGAGTGATTTTTTATCAGTGTGGCGTGGGTCATGTCGATTTTATGTGAAAAAATTGCCAATCATTTGATATTCAATATGCTGCTCTTTCGACATTAATTCGACATATTCTGCTTATAATAAAGAGAACGATTGAATAAGGGACGGGACGGATACATGCTGACGGGAAGACGGATATTAGTTGTGGAAGATAACGAAGAACTTCAAGGCATACTGGCTGACTTTCTTGAGGTAAAAGGGGCAGAGGTTGATTTTGCCAATAATGGCGAGATGGGGCTGAGGCTCGCGCTAGAGCACGAGTTTGATGTGATTATTCTTGATGTCATGATGCCTAAAAAAGACGGCATGCAAGTGGTTCGAGAGTTAAGAGAAAGCGGAAATACGACGCCTGTGCTTATGCTAACGGCGTTAAACGGACAGGATGACTTGTTGGCTGGCTTCGACAACGGCATCGATGATTTTATAAGTAAACCGTTTCAATTTCCTGAATTAGAAGTGCGTTTAACTGCGTTAATTAAACGCTTTCGAGGGGAGGTTGCACAGTCTTTGCTGCGTTTTGGTAGCCTGATCATTGACCAAAAAACACATCAAGTGAGCCGTGATACGCAGCCGATTACCTTGACCCACGCGACCTATCAAATCTTGCTCACGCTCACCAAAGCAAAGGGAGAGGTGGTGTCGAGAGAGGCGCTGATTCACCAGTTATGGGGCGAGGACGTCCCTGAAAAAGATGTACTGCGTAGCCACATCTATTTGCTGAGAAACGTATTAGACAAACCCTTCTCTGTTCCCATGCTGGTGACAGTACCTAAGTTTGGTTTTAAGTTGGTCGCGGTATGATGGCATTAAAGCGCTGTTTTAAAACCCGTAAAACAAACTCGGTTCGAGATGTTCGGGCACGCTTAATCATTATCTTCTCGGTGATTGCATTATCCTCCGCTTTTTTGGTTTTTTTGGCATTTTCACTGTATTTAGCCTTCAACGAAGATAGCCAAATAGAGCGTCATTTAGTGTCATTTGAACGAACCGCTGTTCAACACTACTCGCTGGAGGCTAAAGAGATGGCTCACATTAGTCCTCACATCGTGGCCTACTATAGTGATCAGGCATTAAGCGATACTCTCAAAGCTCAACGCCCTTATCCAATAGGGATAGTGACAAGGTATAAAAGCTTTAGTGAAGATGGCTTTATGGTTTATCACACTCAGTTTGTCGATAATTCTGGGGTGGTGCGTCCTTTGTATTTAAGTATCAATGCTAGAGCGATGGAATTTGGTGATGATAACGGGAGCGTGTTGATACTGATTTCGATGGGGCTAATGTTTTTTCTGATTGCCTTTTTACGCTTTGCTTTACTCAGGGTATTTGAAGGGTTGATGTCGCCTATTTCTGACTTAGGCCTGCAACTTAAAGCAACAAAAACGAAGAGCTTTGCCGTTTCCTCTCATGCCATTGATGAAGTTAAGCAACTAACCAAACACCTTAACCGTTATACGCAGATGAAAGATCGAGTGGTAAAGCAGGAGCTGATGTTTGCTAAATATGCAAGTCATGAGTTGAAAACGCCCATCGCCATTATCCTTGGCGCAGCGAATCTACAGGCAATGAAAGATGACCAGGATTTTCAGATCAAACAGCGACGTCGCATTATCAATGCAGCGGAAGATATGCAGGCGACGGTGGAGGTACTGCTCAACATTGTTAAGCAAGAAAATACGGAGCATAAAAATACACTGAGTGAGTTTTCATCCGCAGATATCGACCTTCATCAATCGCTCAGTAAGCGGCATTCGGGTGTTCAATTTACACTGAAAATAATGGACAACACACGTTTAAACTTCCCACCTACAGTGTTGAATATGTTATTAAAAAACCTCGTAGATAACGCCGTGCGCTTTACTGAAAGCGGTGAGATTTGTGTTGAAGTGTCGGAGCAATTAATCACTGTGCAAGATTCAGGTTGCGGTGTGGGAGTGAACAATGAAACGGAGCATGGACTGGGGTTACTGATTGTTCGGCGACTATGTACGAGCTATGGGTGGTCTTTTAGCCTCAGCAACAATAAAGCTCAAGCGGGATGCACAGCGCGGTTAGAAAGACGGTTTCAACACGAAGACCAATGAATACATATTTTTCAACACCTTAAGATTGCTGTGCTTCTAGACCATTTTATTTCTAGATGAAATATAAACTAATTTGGCGAGGAAGGTTTACTTGGCGACCTATCCGTTCCCATGGCGGCCGTGTTTATGCGATTTTTGTCACGGCTGCTACATTATATGGGTTAAATACTACACAGTATGAGCACGGTTTGTGTATTAACTTGCAGTTGACGGTTAACAGCTAATGGTCAATGGTTAGGGGAATTTAAAATGGTAATAAACATCCGAGGTGTTATGACTGCTGCCTTGGTTTTATCTTCATTGAATGGGTATGCATCAGCATCCAATGTTGCCGACTTTTCAACCTCTCTGGACTATGCGCAAGTCACCAGCGTGGTTGCAACCCAAAGTCGCGATGGTAACTGGTGTTTTGACACAACGGTAAGACACAATGATGAAGGGTGGGGGCATTATGCCGATGGTTGGGAAGTCCTCGATTTGGCGGGCAATCAGCTTGGCTACCGTCACCTCGCTCATCCCCACGATAACGAACAACCGTTCACGCGTGGCCTGTGTGGTATATCGATCCCTAAAGAGGTGACGACCGTTGTGGTCCGAGCAAGGTGCAATGTACATGGCTATGGTGGTAAAGCGGTCATGATAGACGTAACGCCGCGTTCCGAGGCGCGCTTTTCTGTCAACGATTAAGGGCGAACCCATTAGGCTAAGAGTCAGGAATCTAGAGTGAGCGAGTCGCCTCACATTGTCATTTAACGAGAAAGGATAATCAAATGTTCAGTCATGTCATGATCGGCACCGATGATATCAAACAAGCGAAGACATTTTACGACGCAGTGATGCACGTATTGGGTTTTGATGAGGGTGTTATTGATGAAAAAGGTCGTTGTATGTACATCAGCCCCACCGGAGTATTGGGATTAACGAACCCAATCAATGGTAGTGGTGCCAGCCATGGTAATGGGATGACTATCGGTTTTTTAGCCAATAGCCCAGAAGTCGTGGATGAATGGCATAAGGTTGGACTTGCTAACGGTGGCACTGAAATAGAGGAGCCACCAGGGGAGAGAGGTACCGGCTCTCGCCGTTTATACATGGCGTATCTGCTCGACCCACAGGGTAATAAAATTTGTGTTACGCATTTTTTGTCGTAGATATAACGTGATTATTTTAATTTATTAATGCTAATGCTAATGCTAATGCTAACGCAAAAAGGCTCAACCAATGTGAGCCTTTTTTGTATTAAAAATAGGGTTAGCCAGCGATAACAACACGGTCGACATCGATACTCGCGTCTTCCCAGCTGTCTTTGTCTATGCTGCCCGTGATGGTAATGCTGTCGTTTGGTGTGACATGTAATCCAGCCCATTTATTGTCGTCAATTTCAATGACAATGGTATTTTTTCCGTCGGTGAATTGATATTCCTCATCCCCTAAAGAATGGGTGATTTTCCCCGTGAGTTCGACTCGTGCATCGTCACGGCTATCCAGTGCCTCTTCCACGGTAGTTTGCACACCTAAACTAGGGCCGTTGAAGCCGTCTTTGGCTGGGAGCGTATTTGCCGCAGCAAGACTAGAAGATAAAATAAGTGTTGTTGCGATAATTACGTTTTTCATAAGTGCCTCTAAGTAGACTGGGTACGTTCTTGATGGTGCTACTATGCACGAGGGGATATTAATGCGGCTTTAAAATAATATTCATAATTCGTTCATGTTGGAAAAAATCGAATGATATTTTTTGTTTTTATTTTAAGATTATGATTTAAATGATTAAATTTTAGTGCTGGCGTTTGATGTTTTTTGCACCTTAGGGCTTGAACCCATGTTTACAGGTCTCGTAAACCGTTCCGTCGCCTCCTAAGTCCATCACTTTTCTATCGGACAGATTCTTTACGTGTGGTGCCACTATCTAAATTTAAATCTAATACTCCTTAACCCTGCTTGGGTAAGGAGTATTAGTGAGTGTAAAAGCGGGGGAGCGTTAGACCTTGAATCGGCTGATTAAGGTTTCCACTTGCTGATTTAATACCAGAATATTGGCGGACTCTTCTACTTGGCTGTGGCTCAGTGTATTTAGGGCGTTGACGAGATCGTTAATCTTATGAATGTTTTCATTCACACTTTGAATCACGGTGTTTTGTTCACTTGATGATGTTGAAATTTCAGCATTGTAGCTGCTAATCGTCTCAATCTGTTGATCAAGAGTGCCAAGCATTGCTACTGCATGGTCGACTTGTTGGCGGGTCTCGGCGCAATTTTCCTTCGTATGTTCAATGGAAGTAACAAGATGGTCTGATTTATCTTGCAGTGTTGCTAGTGCTTTCCCAATGTCAGAGGTGCTTATTTGGGTGCGATTGGCTAACGCGCGAACCTCATCAGCAACGACGGCGAAACCTCGGCCGTGTTCACCTGCGCGCGCCGCTTCAATGGATGCATTCAGCGCTAACAGGTTAGTTTGTTCAGCAATACTGCCGATCATATTAACGATAGATTGAATGCTTTGAGTTTCGTTTGCCATGTCGGCAATATCACTGGAGGTGTTGGTGATCTGTTGTTCAAGGTCGATAATATGTTGTTGAGTCGTGGTGTTAATTTGCTTGGTTTCATCACTGTAATCGGACGCTTTGTGTGCGGCATTGGCCGCGGCACCAGAGTGTTGCTCTACGACAACAGATGCGTTGGACAGCTCGTCAATAGCGGTCACGATTTGAGTCGTTTCTAGGGTATGGGTCTCGAGTGTGCTGTGTGTGTGTTGGCAACTTGCTTCGATACTTTGTGTCTTGGTTGCGAGTGCTGTTGTTGCCGATTGCACGTCTTGAAGCATGGTTTGGAGCCCATCAATGAACTGGTTAATACTCAGTGCAATATGACCTAAGTCATCATTGGTCTTGACCTCAAGTCGTTGGGTTAGGTCACCATTACCTTTTGCTAGGTCGTGGACAATGGCTTTAAGTGAAACGATGGGTTGATACAGTTTGTTTAAAATCAAAACGACAGCAAGCAGTGCGATAAGTACCGCCGCTACAATAATTAGCGAGGATTTCTGGCTTGCACTAGCCAAGTCAGTCAATGCAATGGATTTGTTGAGTGCGACTACCATCTGCCAAGTAGTTTGGCTACCTAGCTGAATGGGTTTAGAGATCAGTAGGGAATCGAGACCAGCAATATTGGTATCAGAAAAAACAGCGGGTTGGCGAATAACAGCCGCGATCTCAGCTGATAACGCAGAATCTTGTACGCGAGTTTGTGGCGTAATCTCTGGCATAGTTGAGGCGATAACCAAGCCTTTGTCATCGATAATAAAAGCAGTCGCTTCGCTGATGTAGTTCAGCTCTTCTAGCTTGCGTTGCACATCGTTGAAACGAATATCGGCCATAATGACGCTGTTACTGAGTGAATACATTACCCCAATCATCGGTGTTTGGTCACTTTTGGTAAAAAAGACATCACTAAGTGACAGGCCACGCACTTGTTTGGCATCGTTGTACCAAGGTCGCGTGGTTGGGTCGTATTTACTCTTGATACCGACACCGTTTGGAAACGACTCTGAGGGTTTTGAGGTAAATGATGAACCATCATCAAATCCCATGACGACTTTGTCGATACCACCAAGCTCAGATGCTAGCAACATGAGCGTTTCATTGGCAATTGCGCCGTTGTTGTTTTGGTACTGTGTGGCCAACGCTGAGACGGTATCGATAGTGCGTTGCACGGTGGTTTCAAGTTCAATGACTTCGTGTGAGAGTGAACTGTCTATCTCAGTCTGAATCCGTTGATTAACTTGGCCTTGCAGCATGTTATGCGAAAACAAGCTGGTGACGACGAGTGACAGTGTGGTGGTTAACGTTAACGCTAAGATGAGCTTGGTTTTAAAGCCAAGTGTCTTTTTAAGTGCTCGTGTAGTATTCATTGCAGAATAGACTCCATGTACATCCATTATTCTGGTCGAAATAGGCCTCAACTTTGAGGCCCAATAACTGAATTATTTTTAGTTTTGTGGTTAAAGAAGCTCGGTATCACGCGGTGCCCATACTTCCGCAAGGTTCTTTTTTATGTAAAGGTCTTTTATGTTGTTGTAGTACAAATAGAGTAGATTATTATTGGTTTTCTTGCTGTGACATGACTCATAACTCTAAAGTCGAAAGAAATTAACATTACTTTTAAAGCGTAAAATTGTGTGTAATGCCATGCATTTCAATAATTTAAATGGTAATTACATTTTTGTCGTTAATGTGTTGATCGTGTTCTTGATAGAAGTATGATCTGTGTCGCATTTTTCTTATTTGTAATACATTAATATTAATACCACTTCGACGTGCAAGAGCACTCGAATTGCAGCGCGAACATTCGAGTGGAACGTTCATGCGGCAAAGCGCTTTAAAAGCTGGCAGATGTTGAGTTTGTTGGCTGTGGAAATCGTGATTTGAGGTCGTCATCACTTTTCCAAAACAGAATTGTAGATGTATTCGAGCTTGCTTTATCGAAGCAACTTCTTCCTTTTGGACCCCCAACCGGAAAGGAAAGAGTATTTGGATGACATCTACCTTGATAATAATTAGAGCAATGACATTGTGATTTGCTCAACTCACCCCCGAAGTGATAGTGGTAGTGGATAGTAATCGGCTATTGTTATGGATCTCCGTGTCGTTTTACCCTTGCATTATTACAGGTGATGCAAGGGTTTTTTTTTACTCAATTCGACCTAACTTTATCTTGTTTAATCAAAATCAACCCTCCGCTAGTCCTCGAACAAAGCAATGACAATTAAATATGTCTGACAATAAGCTTACTTTTTTATCTCTCTGTTACTACTCTATTGTTGTTCAAAGTGGTTAGTCGTGCTGATTTTGCGTCCTAACTTATTGATTATTTGTTTTATGAGGTTGATTTTGTGCATAAATTAATCAATAAGGCGATTTTTCGTGACTAGAGTTACGAATGGCCGGGAAATATGAACTTGATCATAAGTAATACAATAACAGGCTTGCTATTGCTGATCCGCATCACGCATTCATTATATTGTAGTACAAATTGACCATGAAAAAGGTATGGTGGGGCTAACTTAAATAACACTTAGAAGGTTTCCCAAGATGGATCTCAATACCCTTATTGTTGGCATCTATTTTCTGTTCTTGATTGCGATAGGATGGATGTTTAGAACGTTTACAAGCACGACCAGTGACTACTTCCGTGGAGGCGGTAGCATGCTTTGGTGGATGGTGGGTGCCACTGCCTTTATGACTCAGTTCAGTGCATGGACATTTACGGGTGCGGCTGGTAAAGCCTTTACCGACGGTTTTGCCGTTGCAATCATTTTTATTGCCAACGCATTCGGCTACTTGATGAACTACTTGTACTTCGCTCCTAAATTCCGTCAACTACGTGTTGTGACGGTTATTGAAGCGATTCGTATGCGTTTTGGTAAAGTGAACGAACAAGTATTTACTTGGTCTGGTATGCCAAACAGTGTTATTTCTGCGGGTATTTGGCTAAATGGTCTTGCCATTATTGCTTCAGGTATTTTTGGGTTTGATATGACAACCACGATCATCCTGACAGGCTTGGTGGTATTAGTCATGTCTGTTACCGGTGGATCTTGGGCGGTTATCGCGTCAGATTTCATGCAGATGGTTATCATCATGGCAGTAACCGTAACGTGTGCTGTTGTGGCGGTTTACCATGGTGGTGGTGTGACACAAATAGTGAATGACTTCCCTACGGACTCGTTCATTACCGGTGACAACCTTAACTACTTGAGCATTTTCAGTATTTGGGCTGTGTTTATCTTCCTTAAACAGTTCAGTATTACGAATAATATGTTGAACTCTTACCGTTACCTAGCAGCAAAAGATTCAAATAATGCACGTAAAGCGGCGCTTCTCGCATGTATTTTGATGACAATCGGTCCAATTATTTGGTTCATGCCTTCTTGGTTTATTGCTGGTCAAGGCGTTGATTTAGCTGCTCAGTACCCAGAAGCAGGTTCGAAAGCGGCTGACTTTGCATACCTATACTTTGTACAAGAATACATGCCGGTCGGTATGGTTGGATTGCTGATTGCTGCAATGTTCGCTGCAACCATGTCGTCAATGGACTCGGGTCTAAACCGTAACTCAGGTATTTTTGTTAAGAACTTCTACGAACCAATTCTACGTCCTCAAGCGACAGAGAAAGAGCTCGTCGTTGTGTCTAAGATTACCTCTACGTTCTTTGGTATTTCAATCATCCTAGTTGCGCTATTCATCAACTCTTTGAAAGGGCTGAGCTTATTCGACACAATGATGTACGTTGGCGCCTTGATTGGTTTCCCAATGACAATTCCAGCGTTCCTAGGCTTCTTCATTCGTAAGACTCCGGATTGGGCTGGTTGGGGTACGCTAGTTGTCGGTGGTGTTGTGTCTTACTTCGTTGGGTTTGTTATCACAGCGGATATGATTCAAAATTGGTTTGGTCTGAACGAGCTGACTGGTCGTGAATGGTCTGATTTGAAAGTGGCAATTGGCCTTATCGGACATATGGTGTTTACCGGTGGCTTCTTCATGCTATCGACAATGTTCTACAAGCCTCTAGCAGAGCATCGTGAAAAAGACGTTGATAAATTCTTCAACAACCTCGCTACGCCATTAGTTGCTGAAAGCACAGAGCAGAAGAAACTAGATAATAAACAGCGTCGTATGCTTGGTTCACTGATTGCAGTTGCAGGTGTTGGTGTTATGACGATGTTTGTACTGCCTAATCCGATGTGGGGACGTATGGTCTTCGTATTGTGTGGTGTGATTGTTTTCTCGGTAGGTCTGCTACTGGTTAAAGCGGTTGACGATTCCGTTGAGGATGCTGCAGAAAATAAAACCATAACAGAAGGCTAATTCACTTCATAAACATTTACTATCCAAAGCGGCTGTTCGCAGCCGCTTTTCTAATTATAAAAACAACTCGTCTATTCTATTTTTCAATTTACGTTATTCATTAAAAATCCCTCTAAAAGAGAATCTTATGAAAAAAAATGTACTCGCTCTGACATTAACGGCAGTCTTTGCAACGACCGCATTAGTTGGTTGTGGCACTAACAACTCTCAAGAATCAAATGAAAAGACTTCAGTGCAAGATAATGTCACTCAAATGGTGCCTTTTAACCAGATTACTCGTGACTACTTGTTACAAACCGAACGTCTAAATATTGTTGATGGTGCGCAAATTGATGTGGTCTCCGAGCAAACGGTAGCGGAATTAAAACAGCAAATAGAAAATGCGCAAGATGGCGCAACCATTGTCATTCCAAATGGCAAGTATTCAGGTTTGGGTCAAACCGTTGTAACAGCCAATAACCTAACACTCGTTGCAGAAAACCCTGGTTCGGTATGGCTTACCGGATTGGTACAGCTTGAACTAAAAGGTAATGGAATTACGGTTGATGGTTTGGTGTTTACTGAGGGTGGTCCAAGCGAGCGATTTGGTGCCATTCGAATGATGGGTAACAGTATTACGTTGCAAAATTCGACCTTTTATTACTTCAATCATGACTACGCGTATGAGCCTGATGAGCGTCGTTCGGAATACCCTAAATACCTCTGGGTATCACTATGGGGTAAAGATGGGAAAGTGATTAATAACCGTTTTGAAGGGAAGCAGAAGCGCGGTACTTTGATTGGCGTACAAAAAGACGATACGCCAGACAATCATTTGATCGCTAACAATATCTTCTTAGACCAAAAGCCAAATCAATTTAATGAATTTGATATCAAAGAAGCCATTCGTTATAACGGGAATAGCTGGGAAGCGATCCGTATTGGTGATTCTAAGTCATCACAATGGGATTCGAGCTCAAAATTTATTAATAATCTGATGATTGATATGGACGGTGAGCGAGAGCTTATTTCTATAAAGTCAGGCGATAACACCATCTCGGGTAATACAATTTTCGAGAGCACATCGTTGATTTCTTTGCGTCACGGTAAAGGTAACACGGTCGAGAATAACGTAATCCTAGGTAACGAAAAACGCTTAACGGGTGGTATGCGTATTTATGACGAAGATCATGTGATTCGTAATAACTACATTGCCAACACACGCGGACGTGATGGATTGATTGAAGGCAACGCTGATTTGCGTGGCGGTATTGTCATTAATACTGGCATTATTGACGTGAAAAACGACGAGCAATTGGATCAATCTGTTAAGGGTAAAGAACTCAATAAACAATGGACGCCAAAGAACATTGATATTGCCAATAACACTCTAGTGGATACAGAGTGGGGTATCGTGTATGGCAACCAAACACACCGTGTCAGCCTATTTAACAACTCTGAGGTTGAGAATATTTACGCGGGTGTTGACGTGAATTTTTCAGGCAATGTTGTCGACAACTCTGAACACCCTGAGTTCGTGAGCGTTCGCGCTGCAAAAGAGCTACCGCTGGTCGGGGCAACGTACAGCAATGAGTTTTATGCAGGAAATGTTGTAGAACAAGAGCAGGTAGGGGAATACTCGATGACGTTACCAGAGAAAGCAATGGTTAATGGTCTCAATCAGTATGAAAACGCTGGCGCAGACGTTGAGCAATTGACGGTTGTGACAGCAGAAACTGCGGGTCCAGATTACGTTTTAGAGAACGCGACTAAATAAACACTGTGTGATTCGTACCAAGTGAAATTTGGCAGTGCTAGATAAGCCAGTTCACCGTACTAAGTTCGATTCGACAACAATGCCCACCACATCCGGTGGGCATTTTTTATGGATGAAGCACCATGAAGCTGGTTTAACATTCTGATTTATCGTTGTATTCATTTTGTTGCATGGCAATCCATCACCTTCCATTATTATTGCAATAATATCGACATCTAAGCGGCTCATAATTAAAAATTGTGGTATCTGAAACGGTCGTTCGCACGTTTCAGTATTGGATAAAAGCATAGTTTCATGTGTATGAAAGGTTGGGTGGTTATCTGACAGTTGTTGATCTAGGGACATCGCTTTTTTCTACTCTAAGGAACAGAGGACACATCAATGAATCCATTTTATGACGGTACACTACATTCTGAAAATATGAGTGCGATATATGCAGGAGTCTGCGTTGTTGTTATTGCGTTCGTCTTCATCATTGACCGATTTACTCGAAAATGAGAACAACACCAATAACTTGATATGCCATATGTACACGCCGCATAGTGATCGGGTCTATCGTCTTATTACGGACAATGACTTGTCGATTCGGGCGTGTACACGATGACTCGATTTCGTCCTTCGGCTTTGGCGCGGTAAAGAGCGATATCCGCCTGAGAGAAAACGTCTTTATCCGTAGTGGGCAGTACGACTGAGGTGATTCCCATACTGATGGTCATTGAAATGGAGTGATTGTCGTAATTAAAGCGTTGTGCGGCCGTTGCTTGTTTGATTCGCTGTGCGACCTTTTCTGCTTTCGAAGCATCGGTGTTTGGCAAGAGTAATGCAAACTCTTCACCGCCTACCCGTGCCAAAACGTCTGATTTCCGAATCAATTGCTGCATGAGTTTTACAAAAGAAACTAATATGAAATCACCCGCTTGATGCCCAAAAGTATCGTTTACTCTTTTGAAAAAATCGATGTCAATGAGTGCCAACTGTGACAGATGATCATCGGTTCTTTTGGTATGGATGAGTGAATTGAGGGTGTGGAAAAAAAAGCGACGATTGGCAATACCAGTAAGACTGTCTGTTTCACTCTGCTCTCGCAGTTGTGTTTCTAGATGGTAATGTTCCGAGATATTTCGAACCAACCAAAGTACGACCCTATGCCCATGATAAGCAAAGCTTAATGGACAAATTTTCCCTTCAAAGCGAAGCAAGCCGAGTGGCAACGATTTTTCATCGAGGCCGTCTACGTCGTCAGCAGATAAATCATATTCAACAGTGCGAACTTTGTTTTGGTTAAGAGATGCCATTATTTCACTGGCAAACCAGTCTGCTTTATCTGTAGGAAGAACGTCAAAAAGTGAGCGTCCAATCAAAGCTTTACCGTCATGATAAGACTGGGTATCTGTCCCTCCGAGCACATCGACATAAATGCCATTTTCGCTCAATACAAATGCTGGGTCAGGTAGGCAAGACAATACCTCATACAGCTGATCTGGTTGAGTAATCATACCTATCCCTATAGCATGATATTGATTTGATTATTAATCATAGCTGAAATATCACTGGTAGGATGAGATTAAAGATAGGCCTTGCTGTTGAATGCCGATGGCCGACATCATGGGAGGTCGACCTATTTGGTGCTCTCGTCTTCTAAAAGTACGACACGAAACGATCGGCATATCGAAACAATTTAAGGTTCATCATCATGCATTTCTGTTCTAGCAAGTGGTTCGTCGAGTGTATCATCCGCTTGGTAGTCGTCGTCATTCTGAGACTCGCTTTCCGTCGCGGATAGATTTTTCCCATTTAATGTGTGAAACCTTCGCCTATCGCGGGCAAGATGAATGTATTTTATCCAAGCTTTTTCGAGTTTGGTCTCGGCTTTTTTTTCGTCACAAGTGACAAGCAAAAAATGACGCTCAAGGTCAGTTTCAGGAGCAATATCACCGCATTCTAATTGATTCATAGTGTCGCCATAACGAATCAAAATCTCCTCTTCCGCTAACGTAAAGTCGCCAGATTTTGCAAACCCGCGTCGAAACTTTTTGTTGTCGTAAAATGGTCTCTTGCCAAGACGAAAATCCATATCAGACATAATAACCTCGTGTAATCATGTTAACCGTTTGACACTGCCCTAGTATAGAAAGCGCCGAAGAATTTGCAGGTTTTTTAACCTGCAATTTTTGCCTCAATACAATGAACAATCCATAACACCTTGGCGAACCATTACTTTTCATTTTTCTCTTTAAAAAAATATGACATTGCGATGAATTTTCAGATTACCTAGGAAGACAGATACACTTCCGAAAATGGCGAGTTTTGTGGGTGATGTGCGTTACACTTGTCTTATTCACGACCATGGGATACTCAACATGTTCACTGGTATATCGATTTGAAGGAGCCAAGCAATGGAAGCGAAAATTCGAGAGCAATATCGCGCCGCTCGACTCTCTAGGGATCGCCGGTTTGACGGTCAGTTTTTTGTGGCAGTGAAGACAACCGGGATATTTTGTCGTCCGATTTGTCCAGCTACCCCCCCTAAAGAAGAAAATGTGGACTACTTTTCAAATGCACCGATGGCATTGCAGGCAGGCTACCGCCCGTGTCTTCGTTGTCGACCCGATAGTGCGCCAAGCTCTTGGGCGTGGCAAGGTATCGAGACGACTTTTAAGCGGGCATTAGGGCTTATTGAACAAGGTGCGTTACAACATAATGGGGTTGAACACTTGGCCGCAAGGTTGGGGATCAGTAGCCGTTATCTTAGGCAGGTTTTTGAACAGCATCTTGGAATGCCGCCTAAGAAATATGCGCAATATCAGCAATTGATGTTTGCAAAACAACTACTACATAGCAGCTCAATGAGTGTGACAGATATTGGGTTTGCTTGTGGCTTCAATAGTACGCGTCGTTTTAATGATGCTTTTCAAAAATTATTGAAGCTAAACCCGTCTGATTTAAGGCGGGCGCGCACTTTGAAGAGCCCGCACAATCAGCTATCGCTTGCCTACCGAGGTGCCTATGATTGGCAAGGTTTATTGGCATTTTATCAACGACGCGCGATTAGCGGCGTTGAGTTGGTCACCGACCAAGCTTATGAGCGATACGTGGAATTAAACGGAGCGTTGGGTTGGTTTAAAGTCGTTGCAGATTTTGAAAACAAACAAACAGTACAAGTAGAGTTTGATATTGAAGATGTCACTCAACTGTATTCAATGGTGAGTAATATTAGGCGAGTCTTTGACCTTAATACTGATTTATCGGTTATAGAGGCACACTTGCTCAACGCCGACCCGAACCTTGTTAAATACAGTGGTATTCGTATTCCGGGTATTTGGTCAACATGGGAAGCGGGAGTGAGAGCGGTCATTGGGCAACAAGTATCGGTTAAAGCAGCTATTGGGCAAGTAAATTTGCTAAACCAAACCTTGAGTCGAACCGTTTCAGGACAACTCGTATTTCCGACCCCCCGTTGCGTAGTCGATAGCGATCTCAGCTTTTTGCGAATGCCTCAAAGTCGCAAAGACACATTGTCGCGTCTAGCCGCTTCATTGATTGCAGATGATACGCTGGACCCCGACAAATGGTTGATATTGAAAGGTATCGGGCCATGGACCGTCAATTATGCAAAATTACGTGGTCAGTCACAGCCTGATTTATTGTTGAAAACAGATTTGGTTGTTAAAAAATACACAGATAATCACCCTTTGTGTGAAGACAGTCGAGTATCACCCTGGGGGAGCTATGCGACCCTACATTGCTGGAGCCAAGCATCATGATATTTTATACGATAGTTAATAGCCCTCTAGGTCAAGTTACTATCCAAGCAACGGATCAAGGACTCACTGGCCTTTGGTTTGAGGAACAGACAACACAACCGAATGAGCTCGGAGAAGAACGAGCAACTCACCCTGTATTGCTTTTAACGAAGCAACAATTAGGTGAATATTTTTCCGGAGATAGAAAAACCTTTGATGTGCCGCTCGCCGCTATAGGTACGCCTTTTCAAAACCAAGTCTGGAAAGCGTTGTGTGACGTACCTTTTGGGCAGGCCATCAGCTATCAAGAGTTAGCGGAACGAATCGGAAATCCAAAAGCCGTCAGGGCCGTTGGCTCTGCAAATGGAAAAAATCCCATTTCAGTGATTGTTCCGTGTCATCGTGTTATTGGGAAAAGCGGTCAGTTAACTGGCTATGCGGGTGGAGTGGAACGCAAGAAAGCCTTGTTAAAACTCGAGAATATGTCGCTAACAACCACGGAATGATTCATAGATAAAGTGGCGTTTTGTTAAACAATTGTCAGTTTGTAAACTAAGGTGTTAGGCGATGGAAATTAATTGGCTAATCTTAGTGATAGGTTGCATATTTATTTTGCAGAACGATATGTTTTAGCATATTGCTATAGATGCATTTTGCATTTTGCAAAATGAAATGCAAAATGCAAAGGCTATATGAGTGCAGGTTGTTTTTTGTCGTGATTAATCGCGGTTTAGAGGCTAATTAGCACGATTTAAAAGTTGGCACGCTACATGCATATATAATTGTGACCCTTTTTAAGCCGAGGGTCACCTAGCCAACTGACGTTGTTAGTGAACACCTCTTGTTCACAAATGTATATAGCCAGTCACCTTACTTTGTGGCTGGCTTTTTTTCATTTAGCTTCGTCACTTATTCCAACGTTATAGTTTGTTCTTCAGCACATTTATCATAACAACTTGGTTTACGTGGGCAACCAGCACCGCGTGAACAAATGAGTCGTGCCTCGCTATCAATGCCTCGCTCTATCCAATTAATGTTGAGTATTTTCGAAATCGTAGTCAGGTCTTTTTTAATACTCTTAGGAATAATCGCACTGCCACCGCTGTTGACACATAGATTCTTCAGTTCATTTGCAATGTCTAATGCGTTACCGCCTTGTGCGTCAATAGCAGGGTTAAGGTCAATGCCTGCGCAAAGGACACGATTGTTACCTGCGGGGTCGGTCATGTTGACCGACTCACAACAATAAATTCTTGGCTCATCGCCTACGTTGAGAATGGATAACTGAGCAGACGAACCATGACGAGGCTCAGACAGGCGTCTAAACACAGCCCAGTGTTGACAAGGGTCGTTCACCATTCTCATGTTACCCCACGGAAGCGGAATTCCGTTTCCGCGGTATACCGCTTTTAGTTTTCCGGGTCCATAAGCATCGAAATAATGCCAATGCGGATAAGGTGACACGACGGTCATGCGACGCATAGCAACCGAAGGAGAAACCCCTGCATGTTTGTGAGCATCAATTTCATAACCACAACGATCTAAAAGTTGCCGGAAGGGCACTTTAGGGCACAGTAGCGCACCAGCAAAGAAGCTGGACTCAAAATCTCGCCAAGCTTGTAATATATCCTGTGAATTTAATGCCGATGTCGAGGGGGATCCGCTAGCATCTTCCCAGCTATTATGATGACCCACACTCAGTACGCTCTTTAAGCCATCTTCACTGTGCAGCACTCGATGGCCGATATAAACCGCAAGATCATATTTTAAGCGAGTGGGATAAGCCTTTAAAATCTCATTGAGATAAATCGTCCCCGGTGGCTCGAAGAAAGAGGTGACGAGTTGTTTGGCGTTAATACCAAGCTCATCGACGACATCTTTTGGTGTGCGATTGACCCATTGAACACGTAAACCAAGATCCCTCGCAATATCGATGAGATCTTCAACGGAAAGATTAAGACGTTTTCGCCCAACTTCTTCCGCTGCACGCTCCAAGTCTGGAAAATGGTTTTGCAAACTTTCCTGATGTGCTCGGATTAGAAGATGGGCAAATTGACGTCCTGTGATTCCCGTTTGTGACAGCATCTCTGGAATCGCAATTTGTAAAATGTCGTTGGAGAATAGAAAACTAGGTTCGAGTGCCATGCCGCTGATGCCACCTCGGTTGCCTCTGACTGGTGTGATCTCTTCTTGCTCAGGTTCACTATCAAGAAACCATGCGGGATTTTTCTGAAACACCTCAGCAATGACCTCTAGCATATCAATACTAGGTACACGCTTGCCTCGCTCTATCATTGATAGGTACGAAACCGATGGGGCGCACTCCGGGTTGACTCGAATGCAGCGTGTTGACAAATCTTCCATCGTTAAATGGTTACGTTTTCTAAGGTTTCTAATCTTGGTACCCAAAAAATGGGACTGTCGAATTAAGCTTTTTGATAACGGCATTTTGTAAAATTCACACTGTAAAATTTTTGTTGTGAAATTGTAGCTAAAAAAGCGCTAGTCTACATAGTAAGCAAGATCACAAAACGAATATAAATTTAAACATCCGTTTAGTGCATTTGCTCCATTTTGATTTGGCGGCGACAAAAGGACGATAATTATGAACATGCTGACATTCGATAAGACAGAATTACACAGAAACCACTCAACGTTTATCGCAGAAGCTGTGTTCGCCGTGGAAATGGTTAAAGCCGATGAGCAGTTAGAAAAACAAAAAATGGCAAAACAACTGCTTGATACTTTGTTTCCGCTTGAAAGCGGCTCACATGAGGATGTAGTAAGTTACGAGATTGATTATCGACATGTTCTTGCGTATTTCAAAAACGGTGAACACAGTGGGCTAAAACGTGCCAAGCATTTTATCGCGTTTTTGGGCGATAAATGTTCACCGGAATCAATATTGTTTCGTGATGAAAGTGGCACTCATGTTGAAGTCATGATCGGTAGTCGCAGAGGTACCGGTTCCTTAGAGCTTGTAGAGATAAATGACGTACAACTTGAAACGTGCACGACATTCAGTCGAACAGAGCATGCCCATGCCTCTGGAATTCGACATTGGGTGAGTTTGGTTCAAGGTGATGAACAGGGCCGTCCAAGGGCAAGTAGCGAAGATAAAGAATACACCGCCAAAAATGGCGACGATTATACTCTGAATTTTAGTTTTGCGTACTAAGGGTACTGACGTACAACACGCAATGTGACAGCCAATATTGTACTTTTTGATTGAATACTGCCGATTATCAATAAATGGCCTTCCTGTTTTGGGGAGGCCTTTTTGTTGTGGAGGCCGCTAAATGTGGGTGATGTTAGAGTAGGCTGTCTAATCAACGTCTTGATAGGTTAAAAAACGCCGTGTGACTCGCCCGGTTAATATGCACTTTATTTGAATTTGAAGTCAATTTTTGGCGTTGTTTTGTAAAATTAACACTGTGAAATTTTTGTT
The DNA here is from genome assembly GCF_041471725.1 of Vibrio sp. 10N.261.51.F12. Taxonomy (NCBI): domain Bacteria; kingdom Pseudomonadati; phylum Pseudomonadota; class Gammaproteobacteria; order Vibrionales; family Vibrionaceae; genus Vibrio; species Vibrio sp. 10N.261.51.F12. Next base: position 76,255 of record NZ_JBFROV010000037.1, read on the forward strand.
GTGAAATTGTTTTTAAAAAGTGTGTAGTCTAGGTGGTAAGCAAAACGACAACGAACGACAGTAGACACCGTTGTTGGAACCTTTGCTTAGTAGGGATGAATTTGCCGTAGAAGGAAGAGACTATGAACATGCTGACATTCGATAAGACAAAACAAAATAACCCTATAACATTTATCGCCGAAGCCGTGTTTGCCGTGGAAATGGTCAAGTCTGATGAGCAATCAAAAAAACAAAAAAAGGCAAAGCAACTGTTAGACACGTTGTTCCCATTAGATAACGGATCGCACGAAGATGTGGTGAGTTACGAGATAGACTATCGACACGTGCAAGCCTATTTCAAAAATGGTCAGCACAGTGGCCTCAAACATGCCAAACATTTTATCGCTTATACCGGTGACAAATGCGCTCCGCAATCCATATTATTTCGTGATGAAAGTGGTACTCATGTCGAAGTTGCGATGGGATTTCGTACGGGGACGGGATACCTTGAGTTGGTGAGTATTGATGACGTACAGCTAGAGACTTGTACTACATTTGGCCATAGTGAGCGCTCATTGACATCGGGTATTCGACATTGGGTAAGTTTGGTTCAAGGCGATGGAAAGGGTAAGCCGAGAGCATGCAGTGAGGTCAAAGAATATACGGCGAAAAATGGTGATGATTATACGTTGAGTTATCAAATCGTATTTTAATGTACCACTCGCAGCAAGTTACTTATCCATTGATTGTTGAGTTTTTTATTGCGTAATACTAAGAGCGGCGAGCAATACGTAATTTGTACAGTAATAAATGACTAAACAATCAAGATGGATAGTATATTTGCCTCCCTGTTAAAGGGAGGCTTTTTTTATTTTCACCAATCAAAGCTTTTCACATACCCGCAAGTCGACTAACCTTACGGAGCATCAGTTACGTGTCCGTTCCGCAGTGTTCTTGCGCCCTATATACCTAAAACACAATTAGTTAGCCATTATGTTAAAGCGTTTTGTTACCAATCTTAAGCGTCCCTTGCCACTTCATGTACACATCACCTTGATGTTTGTTGCGTTGGTCATTGTCATCTGTGGTGTGCAAATTTGGATTACGCAGGCAAGTTTAAACAAGGTCTTACTTAACGCCAATGAAAACCTATTTGAGCGAATTGCCAGTGAGGTAAGAACGGACTTAAATTACCAATTTTCGCCAGTTTTTACGACGGTAGATACTTACTCGTCCACTGCGCTAGTAAGAGCAAGTGACGCGCAAACCCGGTTTTCATTTGCGTCTGAGCTTATTTCACAATTGCATTCCAACCGATTCCTCACTTTATTCGTGGTTGGTTACCCCGATGGTGATTGGTTTACTGTGGTTCGTATTACCAATGAACGTTTGCGTCACCTGATGCAGCTTAGTCCAAATGCAGAATTTGCAGCGTTAAGTTTTGATGCCAAAAGCAACCTCATAGAAAGAAGATCCTATAATGCACAGCAGGTGCACTTATCAAGCGTGACCATACCTTACAACAATATTGATGTTAGGCGTTCTGTTTGGTATCGAAATGCGGCGACAACGAAAACTCAAGTCTCTGAACCGTATTTCATGCCCATTATAGGACAAAGCGGTATCTCTATTTTTCGACGTGCAACAAACGGAGCCGTATTTGGTGCTGACCTGACCCTGAGTCAAGTGTCGAAAGTACTTCAAGATGCGACAGAGGCAAGAGATGCGCTTCGCTTATTGTATGACGATGAAGGGCATGTGTATGGCTTTAGTCAGCCCGAGTTGTTTGATGTCAGGGATGCTATTCGAAGCACGAGCACACTCACTGTTGATGATATTGTCCACCCGCTGATCAATAAAACCTTGCGACATAGAAAATTCGGCGAACCCGCGAGGGAGGTCCAATACAAGGGCGAGAGATGGGTGGTGAAAGTCGATCGATTTGAAGGGACAGATCAACAAAATTTCAACCTAGCGATGGCGGTAAAAGCGGATCAGTTACTGAAAGATGCGAATAGTGTCGCTCGGTATTCTTTAGTGGGTTCGTTTATTGCGTTGCTGTTCGCGTTACCGTGCATCTATTACATGTCTCAGTGGTTGGCAAAACCTATACGCCAGGCCAGTGAGAAAGCAAAATCAATTCAACATTTTAGATTCAATGATGGTTCTCAAAACACATCCCAAGTAGCTGAAATAAAAGAAATGTCTGACTCGTTCTCAGCAATGCAATCCACGATTCGGCGGTTTTTGTCCCTCACAAATTCAATGGCAAAAGAATATGATCTAGACCGATTGCTTGCACTAGTCTGCAGTGAAACTGCTGAAGCTACTCATGCGAACAGCACCTATATTTACCTTCTGGATAATGAGGAAATATTGCTGGAACTTCGTTTCATTAAGCTAAAAAGCCATGATGATGTTGATCTTGCAACCGTTCCGCCTTTGCGACTGGATGATCCGCTACTACAAGGTGATTTGGAGCGATTTTTCAGACAAAAAAAATCGGTTTACGTACCGCATGATGAAGTCAGTGAACTCGTAAAAAGAGATAATGAAACAGACAGTGTTTTGTTCATCCCTCTTATTGACCGACAACAAAAAGTGATAGGGGCGTTAGGGCTCGGTTTTGATAAAGCACATGAAGATTTTGTGTTGATGGAAAACCTTGAATATATTGAAACGCTTGCTGCTTATGCCTCGGTGACTATCGAGACACAGGCGATGCTGGCAAGTCAGAAAGCGCTACTGGATTCGTTTATTCAAGTCATGGCGGAAGCGATTGATACCAAATCACCTTATACCGGCAACCACTGCCAGCGTGTCCCTGTGCTCACTGAGATGTTAACACTGGCTGCGCAACAGCAGGAAGAAGGGCCGTTTGAGGCCTTTTCAATGACCAAAGCACAATGGGAAGAGCTGCATGTCGCCGCTTGGTTGCATGACTGTGGAAAAGTAACCACACCAGAACATATCATCGATAAAGCGACCAAACTGGAAACGATTTATAACCGTATTCATGAGGTGCGGATGCGGTTTGAAATACTTAAGCGAGACGCTGAGTTGAGTATGTACAAACACTATTCAACCACCAATTTAACGTCAGAGCAATGGCAGGAGTTGGAGGCGAAGAAACAGCAAATAGATGACGATTTCGCCATCATCGCTAAAGCGAATACCGGTGATGAGTACCTCACCACCGAGGCTCTCGAGCGAATCAATGCCATCGCAAAACAAACATGGACAGCAACGATTGATTCTCGCTTAGGGTTATCGTGGGAAGAGTTATCCCGGTATGACACGTCAGTATCGATAGTAGGCAACAAAGAACCGATATTAAGTGATGGTGTGCAGCATCTGGTGGCGTGGGAAAAAGATCCAGAAAGAGAGCCTAGGTTTGTTATTAAGCCTGGCGAGCATCAAAATAACTTGGGTGAGCTCTATAACTTATCGGTGCGTAAAGGCACGTTAAACGAAGAGGAGCGTTATATCATCAATAGTCACATGATTGCGACATTAAGAATGCTGGAACGTTTGCCCTTTCCTAAGCACATGACCAATGTTCCGTTATTGGCAGGCAGTCACCACGAAAGGATTGATGGAAAAGGGTATCCACTAGGGTTAGTTGCAAGCGAGCTTCCTGTCGCCGCCAGGGCAATGGCGATTGCCGATGTATTTGAGGCATTGACGAGTCAAGACCGGCCTTATAAGCAACCTAAAAAGTTGTCAGAAACCTTGGCGATTATGAGGGTGATGGTGAATGATGGGCATTTAGATGGTGCCCTTTTTGAGTTGTTCCTGACATCTAACGTCTATTTAGACTACGCGCAAGTGCATATCAAACTTGAACAGATAGACGTCAAGGATATACAACCCTATTTATCGACGAAGAAAGTGTGAAATAGAGAAAGCTAACCTATTCTTCTTATTATCATAATAATAAGCAGGGAAGGCTTAATGGCTGAGGGAAATAAGTGGTGGAGTTGGTCTAGGTTAAGGTATCCACTCCACGTTCACATTACTAGCCTGTTCTTAGCCATTATTCTCACGGTTTGTGGGGTACAAATTTGGTTAACTCAAAATGGATTAAGTCAGGTCTTATTAGATGCGAATGAACATCTGTTTGATCGTATTGCTAAAGAGACACAATCCAATTTAACCATTCATTATCAGCCGGCATTGGCTATCGTGGAAGCCTTGTCTCAAGCAGAACTATCTCGGCATCAAGATGCAAATGAGCGACTCAGTGCTATGCCTCAGATGATCAGCCTTCTCTCATCAAGCCCCTATGTATTATCTTATTCTATGGTCTTTCCTAGTGGCGATTTTCTCATTGCTTACCAACCCTATAACCCAATGATGCGAGCGGCATTAAAGGTTCAGCCTGAAACGAAATTTATTGTGTTTAACTACTCGAACGTTGATAACCGGTTAATGAGTTACGAGTTCGATAATACATATCAAGTGGTTACGACGGAATTAAGAACTAAGTTGCATTTTATTCCACAAGACCAACAATGGTACAAGGATGCAATTAGGGATGAATTGTTACTTTCAGATCCTTATTATTTCCCGTTGGTTGATAAAATAGGAACGACATTTTCTAAACGAGCGGCCAATGGCGCTGTGGTTGCAGCGGACCTTACTCTTGAACAAATATCGAGTGTCTTGGCTGAATCGGTCACAAGAAAATCTTCTTTTCGAGTGCTATTTGATGGAAGTTACCGATTATATGCTTACAGCAATCCAACACTCATTGATGTCGAAGAGGAAGTACGGAAAAGTGGTTATTTACACCTTGATGATATTGCGAATCCCGTCGTGAAAGAGGCCGTTTCCAAAATAGGTTTAGTGGTAAACCGCTCCGTTCAATTTGAGGCCTTAGGTGAGACCTGGATTGGCCGTATAGAACAATCCCCCAGTCATTCTGGACACAACCTGTATTTATTGATGGTAGTGAAATCGGATGAACTGCTTGGGAAATCACAAGCTATCGCAAAAACGTCCATTTATGCCTCATTGATTGTTTTATGTGTGTCATTACCTTTTGTTTATGCCATTGCTCAACGCATATCCAATCCGATCAAAATCGCCACAGAGCGAGCACGACGCATAGAACGATTTGATTTTAATCTTGGTGGAGTGAAAGGCTCTTATATAAAGGAAATACACGAACTTTCGCTGTCGTTGTATGCAATGCAGCAAACCATTGCCAGTTTCTTAACGCTCACTAAAAATATCGCCAAGGTTCAAGATCTTGAAAGGTTACTGGAATTACTGAGTAGCGAAGCATTGCAATCGACAGGCGCGACCGTCAGTTATCTTTATCTTTGCGACGCCAGTACGAATTTGAAGCCACATTGCGTGTTAACGAAAAGCGGTGATCTCCTCGATGTCGAGTCGTTGAAGACTATTGACATAAATGATTCAGAATTAGAAGCATTTAAATATCGTGTTCTCACCAATAAACAGCCGATTGTTTATGAATACCACGCCGCCCAAGCACTAGTAGATGGCATGTTGAAAGATGAGTCATTTCTTTTTATTCCGTTATTTGATAGACGCGAGCACTTATTAGGTGGTTTTGGGTTGTTGGTGGATTCAGCAGCGATTGATGACCTTCTCAAACGCAAAGGGCCGTACATTGATGCTTTAGCAGAGTATGCGTCGGTAGCGATTGAAACGAAGCAGATACTCGAAGACCAAAAAGCGCTCATGCAGTCATTTATTGAGGTGATGGCTGGGGCGGTGGATACCAAGTCACCATATACCGGAAATCATTGCCAACGAGTGCCCGTGTTGACGGAAATGTTGACACAAGCGGCAGTCAATTCTCAGTCTGAGGCTTTTAATGATTTTACACTCAGCGAAGATCAATGGCAGGAGTTGCATTTAGCGGCATGGTTACATGATTGTGGAAAGGTCACGACGCCGGAACATGTTGTAGATAAAGCAACGAAGCTAGAAACAATTTATAACCGAATCCATGAGGTTCGCACTCGTTTTGAAGTATTAAAGCGCGATGCTCATATTGCAACGCTGTCGAATACGTTGGGTAGGCCATTAGAGGGGCACTATAAGCAGAGCCTAGAGAAAGAGTGGCGGCAGTTGGACGACGATTTTTCTTTTATTGCTCAAATCAATCTTGGTGGCGAGTTCCTTGACGACGACGCGATTGCTCGTTTGCACGTTGTTGCTCAAAAGCAGTGGAAAAAAACAATAGATGAACGTTTAGGGCTTTCTTGGGAAGAGCGTAGCCGCTACGGTGACGAAGCGTTTGAACCTGGAGCAAGTGAGTTTGTGCTGGTCGATGCGAGTGCACACAATGTGCCATGGAAGCGGCAGTTGGTTTCTGACAAGCGCTTTAATTTGAAGAAGCCAGATTATCAAAACAGATTGGGTGAGGTCTATAATTTATCCATTAAGAGAGGGACGTTGAATGATGAAGAACGCTATATCATTAACAATCATATTGTAGAAACCATAAAGATGCTAGAGAGCTTACCGTTTCCTAAATCAATGAGTAATGTGCCGAGTATTGCTGGCGGACATCATGAAAAAATAGATGGAACAGGATACCCACTTGGGCTCAATGGTGAAGATATGCCGGTAACTGCACGGATTATGGCACTTGCCGATGTTTTTGAGGCATTAACCAGTGCGGATAGGCCGTACAAGACTCCGAAAACACTTTCAGAATCTCTGCGTATTATGTCTTTCATGGTAAAAGACAATCACTTAGATCAATCGTTATTTACGTTGTTTTTAGAGTCCGGTGTTTACTTAGTCTTTGCTGAAAAATTCTTAAAAGCCAGTCAAATTGATGACGTCAATATTGCGGATTATTTATAAATGTCCGCAAGGTTATTGCACGTGGTAATTGGGGGAATTAGATTGAGCGCATGCTCAATGCATGTGCTGGCAATAGATCGATTTGTAAGTAATGGTATTTTTATAAAACGCTGATGCAGCTTTGGTTAAATTGTGGACCAAAACTGTATTACTGCGGGTAAGCTAATTAATTTAGAAAAACGAAAAACTATATTATCTCAGAACAATGTCATCTCGAGAAATAGCATCACCTAAAGTACAATATTATTAATAAAAACAATACTGTACGATGGTGTATGTTTGTTAGAACGGCATGACACGATTGCGGCCAGAGCGTTTTGCATCGTAAAGTTGCTTGTCTGCTCTGCCGACTAGGTCTTCGTAGGTATCTCCCTCTGCAAACTCAGCGACCCCAAAAGAAGCCGTCACATTGCCCATTTTATTGCCTGTTTTTCGATCGGTAATGGCCATTTTTTCTATCGACAACCGAACCGCTTCTGCCATTTGGCGAGCTACACGCAACGATTTGTTTGGCACGATCAGGGCAAACTCCTCACCACCAAAGCGGTAAGCACTGATGCCTCCCTTGCAGGCTTGTTTAAGGCGCTGAGCAATGCCTTTTAAGATGGTGTCTCCAAATAGATGCCCAAGATCATCGTTGAACTTCTTAAAGTGGTCAATATCAAGAAAAATTAGGCTCATTGGCTGTTTGGCATCGCAAAACATCGTCAGATCGGTGTCAAAGGCCCCACGGTTATAAATGGACGTCAAACTATCAAACATGGCATTGCATTGTACTTTTGCTAGCTGTGTTTTAAGGCGGCTGATTTCGTCGCTGGCATTTTTAAGTTGATTGTGAATAAAGTCAGTTGAGTGCCGAATATCATTCGCATCGTCGACAAGATCCTGTATCAGCGGCATGACTTCATCCAGTGTTGGATTATTGTTAGCATCGATGCTGGAACTAATGTCATCAAAGCTTTTGCTTAAGATCTTCGAAAAGTCAGAGGTGTCTGAAATGGCGTCGGTCATTGAGCTGGAGACTTCAGTGACCAATGCTTCCAAGTTTGTTTTCAAGTGAGTTAGATCTACTGTCGCTTTGCCGGATATGTGTTCTCGATATAACTCGACGGAACGAACGGGAGGCAGCACATTATGCTCGGTAAGAAGAGAGTCTACTTCATGGTTTAGCTCTGGAATCGTTTGTTCAACGTAGGTGTACCACAAAGCATAATTGGCAGGCGTCGCAGGCACATGGTGTTTAACCATCAGTGGTACTGCTTTTTTCAGATTCGCGGCTGATTTTTGGAAATCGTTTTTCTTCATGGTTTCTTACTAGTCCCTAACACATTTTTCTATTTGCGAATTGTTTGAATGTGACAAGTACAGATTGACAATGCGCTGCTCTAGGTTGTGATTATCTAATGAGTTCTTTAATTTGTCACTTTTGATTACTCAGTTTTTGAAAATGGACCTCATTTTTGATTCAAAAACTTGGTGCTTACCCCGTTTTATTCTTTTATTAATTGATACTGGTTATTGGAGGTCGAGGATGAAAGCAACATTAGAATTCGATTGGAGGAAATAACGTAGGGTTTATAAAATTATTGAATCATTTTGACGTAAACGACAATTATCCAAGATAAACTGCACGCTGTTGTCTGTATTTATCTATCATTGACAATAGGGACTGTTTATAAGGAGTATTCATGCAGTTATCGATATATCAGGTTAATGCATTTACTAGCGAACCCTTTAAGGGGAACCCTGCTGGTGTTTGTATTACAGAGTCACCATTACCGGCATCATTGATGTTGTCTATTGCCAAGGAAATGGCTATATCAGAAACTGCGTTTTTGTCACTTTCTGATAATCGACTCCGTTGGTTTACGCCCAAGGTTGAAGTGGCGTTATGTGGCCATGGAACATTAGCCACGGTCAAGGTCATGGACGAAAAAGGCTTACTTGACGCAGACGGTAAGGTTACCTTCCACACCTTATCGGGTGATCTTCATGCGCAGAAAACAGGTGAACGTATCTCGCTCGACTTTCCTTTATATCGTGCAGAGGAAACCTCAAAAAACACACAACATAAATGTGAAGCGTTAGGGCTAAAACAAGATGATGTGGTGTTCTGGGGAGAATTTGAGGGAGGGAAAGATTTTGTCGTATTGAAGCATGAAGAACATTTGCGTCAGGTTACACCAAATTATCACCAGCTCGTGGCATGCGAAGGTCGCGCGATGGTGCTTACCGCACAATCGAACCGTACCGACATTGATTTTATTGCCCGTTATTTTGCTCCATGGGTTGGTGTCGATGAAGACCCAGTGACCGGTTCCGCGTATTGCGCATTGGCGCCTTACTGGGCTAAGCAACTAAATAAATGCTCACTTGTCGGTTACCAAGCCTCAGAGCGTGGTGGCTATGTCGCGATGATGCTGAAAGAAGATAGAATTGAGTTGACCGGTCAGGCCGTCACGTTGATCCGTGGTGAAATCAGTGTCTGATAATACAGTGCTTGATAAAACTATATTCAATGAAAGCTCATTGAATGAAACTCAGCTTAGTGAGGCCGCATTTAACGAGACTTGGAAGCCCGCATTACTGAGATTTATTCAACAGGAAATGGTGACGGATGCGGCACATGATATTCAACATGTTGTTCGAGTGGTAAATACTGCGACCCGCCTTTCTGAGACAGAAGGTGGCGATTTATGTGTCGTGCTGCCAGCGGCATATCTGCACGATTGCTTCACTTACCCCAAAGATCATCCTGACAGAAAACACAGCGCTTTTATCGCCGCGGATAAAGCCTGCGAATTTTTATCGAGTATTCATTACCCAAATCAGTATTTAAACGCTATTCATCACGCCATCGTTGCACACAGTTATTCTGCAAATGTGGCACCGACTACGCGTGAAGCCATGATCGTGCAAGATGCCGATCGGCTTGATGCGTTGGGGGCGATTGGGATAACACGTTGTATTCAAGTATCGGCGAGTTTACAGCGAACCCTGTATTCAAATGACGACCCATTTTGCCGTGAGAGAACCCCCGACGATAGTCAGTTTACGCTGGATCATTTTTATACCAAGTTGTTTTCGATTGCAGACACAATGAATACCTCGGCAGGTCAAGCTGAAGCACAAAACCGAGTCGAATGTATGCAATATTATTTAGCGCAGTTAAGCAGAGAAATATCATGATTGAACACCAGATGGATAGGAAGCGATTTGTGTACAGTAAAGAGGGTCAGGAAGGCGTATTAGATTACAAACTGACGGGCAATACGGTTAACTTTACTCATACGTTCGTTCCGGATGCCTTTCGCGGTCAAGGTGTAGCTAAACAGTTGGTAGAAGAAGGGTTGAGCTGGGCGCGAGAGCAGCGTTATGACATTGAAGCCGACTGTTGGTATGTCGCTAAAGCTTTAAAATAGAAAGATTTATGTCGCTTCATTTCGGCTAAAAGCTAAAAGCTAAAAGCTAAAGTAAGCAAATAGAGAAATAAAGAAAGGGATGCCGGCTGAGTGGCATCCCTTTTTAGTCTTACCTTTGGAGCCTATCTCTTAACTTAGGCAACCACGATAAAGAATAGGGTAGTAGCAACAATACCGATCAATGCGTATGGAAACTGGGTGGTGGCGTGTTGCATTGATGTACAGCCAGAGCCCTGTGCGGACAGCACGGTAGAGTCACTAAAGAAGCATGAGTGACTCCCTGCCGCAGACGCCGAAAGCATCGCTGCAATGGTAAGGTGCAATGGAACACCAATTTGGTTAGCTAGTGGTAAAATAATTGGCATCGCTACCGCAAATGTTCCCCATGATGATGCTGACGCAAACACCAAGCCACCCGTAATCAAGAAGATTAGTGCTGGAAAATATTGCGCTGACAAGTACGGACTTGCCGTTTCGATAACAAACTGAGTAAGCCCCAGTGAGTCGTTGACGCTCTTTAGCATAAAGCCGCCGATCACGGTTGCTAGAGGTAACAACATCACCTTAATACCGTCATAGACTGCATCAAATAGCTCGTTCATTGTGACGAGTTTTTGGATGCCATAGAAACAGATGGTAAAGACAATGGCGACGAATACGCCTGCTAATAGGTCAATACCAAAATACCAACTCGCACCGACAAGAACAATCATTGGCAGCATGAAGTTGATCAAACCCATGGTTGGATTTGAATGCGCTTTAATGTCAGCGCCAAAATCAATATCGGTGGCGCCATCTGGCTTCACTTGACCCGCTTTTGCTCTCGCTTCTGCCGTTTTCATTGCGCCGAGATCTGGCATTTTGCCCATTGCGACTAAGAATACAATGATGAGGGTAACCCAGCCGTAAGCCATGTAAGGAATGGCTTGTATATAAGCGGCTATCCCTTGACCCGGTTCGGCGACGCCATTCGCTTCTAATAACGAACTGAAGAAAATGGCCCAAGTGGAGATCGGCACTAATATACAGATTGGGGCGGCCGTTGAATCCACCATATACGCCAGTTTCTCACGAGAAACTTGGTAGCTGTCGGTGATTTTTTTCATCGATGAAGAGATAGCAATCGCATTTAAGTAGTCATCAATAAAGATCAAAATACCGAGGAAAAAGGTCATTAAAAGCGATTGATTACGGCTTTTTACTTTATTGACGAGCATGTCACTGAAACTGAGAATGCTACCGCCTTTTTCAAGAACAGCGATGAGTCCCCCCATCAAACCGCACACGAGAATAATCCATGCAATGGTTTCGTTCATCATGACATCCATAGAAATGCCAACAATCTGTTGAACGGCCTCTGAAGGATTAATCAGTAGAACGCCTGCAATTGTGCCACTAAATAGAGCTTCAACGGTACGGTGCGTAGTCAGAGCGAAGACAAGCACTAAACTGGTGGGTAATAGGCTCATCCACCCATAGCTCTCACCGGGGACGTGATTTAGGCCGATCGTAGTAAAAGTAATGAACAGAAACACAATCGATAAGCTTACCGCGACATGTTTACTGCTTAACTTGAATGGCGCGTCCAGCGCCTTGGTTTGCGTAGTCATAAAAACAAATTCCTTCTGTTATGCCGAGTGTAACATCCAGTCGATTTCTAGCGGCGTGATAATGCGCTCAAACTCAACGAGTTCACTTCGTTTGCAAGCAAGATAGAGGTCAATGAAGTCCTTCGAGAAATATTCACCTAACTCACTGCTTTCTAATTGAGTTAGGGCGTCAGACATACGGGTAGGTAAGTCAACAGCATTATCGCTCAGAGCCGGAGGACATTGATCTTGGTTATAATTATTACTCGCTAATACGGCTGAAAGTACTACGGCAGCGAGAATGTATGGGTTCACATCGGCACCTGCAATTCGGTGCTCTATACGACGGTTTTTACCGTCACTAATGGGAATTCGAAGGGCAACACCGCGATGGTTTTCGCCCCAATCAGCTTTGGTCGGTACGTACGCACCAGGGACAAAGCGACGGTAGGAGTTAACGTTGGGACATAGCAGCGCCATGGCATCAGAAATGTGCGATAGCATTGCCGTTAGGGTTTGATAGAAGAGCGGACTCGCAGAGTCATCAGATTGGGTGAAGAGATTGTCACCGTTGCTATCAACGAGACTTAAGTGCATGTGCTGGCCATTGCCTGCTTCTTCAAGGAATGGCTTGGCCATAAAGGTCGCATCAAAGCCATGTTTGTGCGCGACTTGCTTGATAAGACGCTTAGAAAAGATGATTTCATCACACACGCGGAGTACATCTTGAGAATGGTTGAAGTTAATCTCAAACTGGCCCGGTGCCGATTCAGATAGCGCACCTGCAGTATTTAAGCCTTGCTCAGATGCCGCGTTGTTTAAGTCCGCTAGAAAATCAGCGTAATCATCGAGCCCGTCGACATCATAGACTTCTGTGTCGCGTTCTCGACGGTTTTTTGTTGGGTTAATCGCCGTTTGTAGTTCGCCATTTTCACCGCGTACTTTATCAATCAAATAAAATTCAAGCTCTAGCGCAACCACTGGAAATTGATTGTTGCTGTGAAGCTGGCCAAGCATACGTTCAATAATGTTACGGATAAAGAGATGGTGAGGCGTTTTACCATCATCTTCCATCATACTCAGTAAAACCTGACCGGTTTGAGATTTAGCCGTTGGCAGTAAGCTACCTAGTACAGGGAAACACAGATTATCAGGTTCACCTAGATCCTCTCCCAGCCCAGCAGACTCAACGACGGCACCTTTTGTATCGAGTGTAATCGTTGATAGAGGAAGCGCGACACCTTTGGCCAGTTTATCGAGCGCATTGACTGGGATTCGCTTGCCTCGTGGTGTGCCATTGAGGTCGGTGAATATAAGGTCAACGTATTCGATTGTTGGCCATTTTTGGCGAAAATTTTTAACTTCCTGTAGATATGCTTCCATCTTTATTACTCCTAATTACCCAACGTAACGTTATTTACACCATGCTGACTTAACAATTTCACTACAAAATCCACGGCAAAGTTAGGGTTATTGATTAAAATTCAATTTAACTTATTGATTTAAAATTGTTTTTAGTTATTTCTGGTTGTTTTTAACTTGTTATCGGTTAACTAATTTGTAACAGTTGATGCTCTTTTGCTCAATATATCGAACGAAATTAGTCTTTTTTTTAACCAAAATAGGGATGCTAGTCACATTTTGGCATCTATTTCGAACAATGGTGTTGATAATTTTGCACGCTGATTGTAGGGTTTTTGTTAAATAAATCGAACATGGATGTAATGATGTCTGAAACTAGAAAACCGATTATTGGACTCGTAAGTTGCAGGAAGTCATTAGGTGGCTACCAGATTCAGTCATTAAATGAGTTCTATCTTCAGGCAATTAAGGATTTTGGCGGGACGGCAATCATTTTGCCTTCATCTATAGAAGCGTCAGAGTTTGACCGTATCGTTGGAATTTGTGATGGATTAGTGTTTCCTGGCAGCCATTCAAATGTCGCACCCCACCGTTATGATGGTACGCATGAAGAAGCCAAAAAAGATGAAGATCGTGATGAATTGGCATTAACACTCATTCGTTACGCGTTAGACAAAAATATCCCGTGTCTGGGCATTTGTCGTGGCTTCCAAGAGATGAACGTCGCGCTTGGCGGGTCGCTTGACCCTGCGGTTCATGAGTCTGGATATGATGATCATCGTGAGAATCCAGTAGAAAACTTTGAAGAGAAGTATGCACCTGCTCATCCTGTATTCGTAGAACCTGGTGGTGTTGTATCTCAATGGTTAACACAAGCCCAATGGAACAATACTCAGTCATTTGAGGTAAACACCCTTCATAACCAAGGGATTAAAACGCTAGCAAGTGCATTACGAGTGGAAGCGAAAGCACCCGATGGATTGGTTGAAGCATTTAGCTTGCCAGGGCAAAAATACTTTGTTGGCGTGCAGTGGCACCCAGAATGGGAAGCCAAACACAATCATTTCTCACAAATTTTATTTAAAGAATTTATTATGTCCGCCTCAGATTGATTTAAGGACCGAATAAATGGACAACCACCAAATTGGTAAAAATATTGCTCAACTTAGAAAAGAGCGTGGATGGTCACAAAGAGAATTAGCAGAGAGAGCCGGCATTACACATAGTGCGATCTCTTCGATAGAGAATGGAAAAGTTAGTCCGTCAGTGAGTTCGTTGCAAAAAATAGTGAACGAATTTTCATTGTCGCTCTCAGAGTTTTTCACGCTGGAGCAACAGAACGAGAAAGTAATCAAGGTATTGGTTAAGCAAGAAGAGCTCATTGAAATAGGCAGTAAGTTGGTCTCAATGAAGCTGGTCAGCAATGGCAGCAACAAACAGGAAATTGGCTTTCTAATTGAGGAATATGCCCCGAATAGCACCACAGGGTCAGCCAATATTAAACATGAAGGTGAGGAAGTCGGCACCGTGTTAGACGGTGAGATTGAACTGGAATACGACGGCGAGACTTATCTTGTGAAAACAGGTGAGTCTTATGTTATCGACACCACGATTCCTCATAAATTTACCAACCACTCCGATAAGGCATGCAGAATGATTAGTGCCCATACGCCTAAAGCATTCTAGCACCTTGAGGTCAGCAAGGAGCGAGTATGAAAACGCAAGAACAATGGATTGAATATAGAGACGCATTAGCGATCGAACAGCGAGCTTTCCTCAACGGTGAGTATTGCAATGCAGCACAAGGTGAGACGCTAGAAGTCGTCAATCCAGCGACAGACGACATCATAGCGAACATCCCTCGCTGTCAGTCTGACGATGTGGATCTTGCGGTTAAGTACGCTAGGCAGGCTTTTATTGATGGAGAGTGGAGTCAAAGTGCTCCTTCACATCGTAAAGAAGTGTTGATGAAGTTTGCTGCGCTCATTGATGAAAACACCGAAGAATTAGCGATGTTGGAAACCATGGATACGGGTAAACCCATCTCGCACAGTGTGTCTACCGATATACCTGGTTCGGCAAAATCCATTCGTTGGTATGCCGAAGCCATCGATAAAGTGTACGGCGAAGTGGCGCCTACAGAAAAAGATGTCCACGCGTTCGTATCCCATCAAGCCATTGGCGTTGTCGCTGCCGTCGTACCATGGAATTTCCCTTTATGGTTGGGCAGTTGGAAACTAGGCCCAGCGCTTGCTGCGGGTAACAGCGTCATCCTAAAACCTTCAGAGAAGTCTTCACTCACCGCAATTTTTCTTGGCAAGCTTGCCAATGAAGCGGGTATCCCACATGGCGTATTTCAAGTCGTGACCGGATTTGGGCATGAAGCGGGCGAAGCTCTTGCTCGACATGATGATGTTGATTGCATCGCGTTTACCGGCTCAACGCGTGTTGCGGGGCACCTAATGATTAGTTCGGGTGAAACCAATCTAAAGCGTGTTTGGGCTGAAGCGGGCGGCAAAAATGCCAATATCGTATTTGAAGATTATGAAAACCTTGATCGCGCAGCAGAAGAAACCGCGGCGGGTTGTTTTTACAACCAAGGTGAAGTGTGTGTAGCCGCAACCCGTCTTTTGGTTCATGAGAGCATCAAAGAGGTGTTTATCGACAAAGTGATCACGGCGGCGCAACGTTTTATGCCAAAAGATCCAATGGATCCAACCTCGGCGATGGGGGCATTGATTGACCGTGAGCACAAAGAAAAGGTCTTAGGCTATTTGAAGTTAGCGCAAGACGCAGGCGCGGTGGTTCGCTGCGGCGGTGACGTTAAGGGTGTTGGCGCATTTGTTGAGCCTATCGTGATTGACCAAGTCGACAATAAAATGCGTGTTGCTCAAGAAGAAATTTTTGGTCCGTTGTTATGCGTCATTTCATTTCAAACAGAGCAAGAAGCTATCGATATCGCAAATGACTCTAAATACGGTCTGGGCGCAGCGCTGTGGAGCGATAACCTAAACCGAGTGCATCGTGTCGCCAAAAAGCTAGAAGCCGGTTCAGTTTGGGTCAACAACTACAACGAAGGCGATATGACCGTCCCATTTGGTGGATTTAAAATGAGCGGAAATGGACGAGATAAATCGATCCACGCCATTGAAAAATTTACAGAAACCAAAACGACGTGGATTCGTCTCCAACCTTAGACCTATAGCACTTAAGTTTATCAAACGTAAATAAACGAAGTTTAAGGCTATAGCAGCAATAAAAAAGGAATTGAACAATGAATAAACATACTGATTCATACTACGCTGACTCAATTTTAAATGTAAGTGAGTACCCACAACTACGCGATAATATTGAGTGTGACGTATGTGTTGTTGGGGCTGGTTTCTCCGGCCTATCTTCTGCTCTGCACCTTGCAGAGAAGGGCTTTAAGGTGGTTATTCTAGAAAACGCTAAGGTTGGTTTTGGTGCTTCAGGGCGTAATGGCGGTCAGATTGTCAATAGCTACAGCCGTGATGTGGATGTGATTGAAAGCCGTTATGGCGAAAAACAAGCGAAAGCATTGTGTGACATGATTTTTGAAGGCGGCAGCATCATTCGCGGCTTGATTGATAAGCACAATATTGATTGTGATTTCAAACAAGGTGGGATGTTCACTGCGTTGAATTCAAAGCAGATGAAAGGCTTAGAAGAACACAAAAAACACTGGGAACGCTACGGCAATGACCAGTTGAGCTTATTAGATGCGAAAGAAGTGGAATCTGCTGTTGGTACCAACGCTTACCAAGGTGCCTTGCTTGATATGAGCGGTGGGCATATACACCCATTGAAATTAGCATTAGGTGAAGCGGCAGCCGTGACCGCGCTGGGCGGACGCATTTTCGAACAGTCAGGCGTGACCCGAATTGATAAAGGAGCGAATCCTGTTGCTCATACTGAGCATGGTAGTGTGAAAGCAAAATATATGGTGCTGGCGGGTAATGCATACCTGGGTGGTTTAGCGCCGAATATCAGTAATAAAGCGATCCCTTGTGGTACTCAAGTTGTTGCGACAGAGCCTTTATCAGAAGCGCAACTGCAACAAATTTTGCCGTCAGATTACTGTGTTGAGGATTGCAATTACCTGCTGGATTACTTCCGTCTTAGTGCTGACAAGCGCTTGTTGTTTGGTGGTGGTGTCGTATATGGCGCTCGTGACCCTGAAAACATTGAATCTTTGCTTCGTCCTAAAATGGAAAAAATATTTCCACAACTTAAGGGCATTGGGATTGATTACAAATGGACAGGTAACTTCTTGTTGACGTACTCACGCATGCCACAGTTTGGTTCATTTTCTGACAATATCTACTACTTGCAGGGATACAGTGGCCATGGTGTCACCTGTACTCACCTTGCGGGTAAGTTGCTTGCCGAGGCCTTAGCGGGTCATGCTGAACGCTTTGATGCCTTTGCACAGCTCACTCATATTGCCTTCCCAGGAGGTCGCCATTTTGCCATTCCAATGACGGCAATGGGCGCGGCGTATTATAACTTGCGTGACAAGCTTGCCATCTAGGCAGCGTGTACCCTAAGACTCATTCAATAACGTGAAACACACAAAAGAAGCGCCTGCTATGACGGGCGCTCATCAGCCAAGATCAACGAATCGATAAAGGAAGATCCCATGAGTAGAGTAGTAAAATTCGCCGCACTTCAGCTGTCCAAAACGTGGGACCTAGACGCCAATATGGCGAAAATCAAAGGTGCCATTCGTGAGGCCGCTGCTAATGGTGCCAATGTTGTTGTTCCACAAGAGCTGTTTGCAGCCCCTTACTTTTGTAAGAAGCAAGAATCGAAGTATTTTGAGTTGGCCGAAGAATTCGCGACCAGCCCACTGATTAAAACCATGAGTGAACTTGCTAAAGAGCTTAATGTCGTGATCCCTGTGAGCTATTTCGAGAAAGCAGGCAATACCTTTTTTAATTCACTCGTCATGATTGATGCCGATGGCACCATCTTAGAAAACTACCGTAAATCACATATCCCAGATGGCCCAGGTTATAGCGAGAAATACTACTTCAGCCCGGGTGACACAGGGTTTAAAGTCTGGAAAACAAAATTCGGTACTTTTGGCGCTGGTATTTGTTGGGACCAATGGTTCCCTGAGCTTGCTCGCAGCTTGGCGTTGAACGGTGCAGAAGCAATTTTCTACCCAACAGCGATTGGGTCTGAGCCTCAAGATTTGACATTAGATTCGCGCGATCATTGGCAACGTACAATGCAAGGTCACTCTGCCGCCAATCTAGTGCCCGTCGTTGCGTCCAACCGTGTGGGTGTTGAGGTTGATGACGGCATTGAAACGACCTTCTATGGTTCATCGTTTATTACCGACCATACCGGTGGAAAACTGGCAGAAGCGCCACGCGAAGGTGAGACCATTATCTACGCTGAGATTGACCTTCAAGCGACCACCAAAGCACGCCATGCTTGGGGTTTATTCCGAGACCGTCGTCCTGATTTATATCAAGATGTCATGAGTATGGCTCTATAGCGAGGTCATGATGAGACTCACTACGACTCCAAAACAAGATGGTTTCTCTTTTCCGGCTGAGTTTGAGCCGGTAAGAGAAGTATGGTTGGCTTGGCCCGAGCGCAAAGATAACTGGCGCAACGATGCTAAACCGGCGCAACAAACCTTTGCTAATGTGGCTAATGCCATTGCCGACGTGGTTCAGGTCACTGTCGCAGTGACGTCTACCCAATATGAACGAGCTCGTACTCAACTGCATAGTTCAATAAAGCTCGTAGAGATGGCATACAACGACTCATGGATGCGAGATATTGGACCAACAGTGGTCGTGAATGCACGCGGAGAACGACGAGGAGTAAGCTGGAAATTTAATGCTTGGGGCGGCGAGTATAATGGCTTGTATGATGACTGGAGCGCCGACGACCAAGTGGCGGAGTCAGTATGTGAAGTTGCCGGAATGGATCATTACCAAGCGCCAATCGTGCTAGAGGGTGGTTCTATTCACACCGATGGTGAAGGGACGTTATACACAACCGAAGAGTGTTTGTTGAGCCCCGGACGAAATCCAGAGTTACAACAAACCGATATCGAAAAAACCTTATGCGAATACTTGGGCGTTGAGAAAATAGTCTGGTTACCTAAAGGCCTTTATAACGATGAAACGGATGGTCATGTTGATAACCTTATTCACGTAATTGGTCCGGCAAAAGTGATACTGAGTTGGACGGATGATCCCTTCGATCCACAATTTAAGCTATCTCGAGAGGCTTATACGGCACTGCGCAGTCAAAAAGATGCAAAAGGTCGTGACATTGAGGTGATTAAAATACCAGTTCCTGGTCCCTTGTATTACACCCAAGAAGAAGCCGAAGGGATTGATTCCAGTGATGGCATGGTTCGACAAGAAGGGGAGCGACTAAGCGCATCATACGCTAACTTTTTGATGGTAAATGAACATGTGTTTCTGCCATTGCTTGATGAGCAGTTTGACAGCATCGCGATGGAGATACTAAAAACAGCGTTACCAAATTTTCATATTGTGGGTATACCTACCAGAGAAGTTCTACTGGGCGGTGGCAACATTCACTGTATAACACAGCAGATCCCTGCTTAATAAATAGGTGTTTTCCGATAAAAGCATGTGGCCTAAGGAAGACAGAAGGAAGGTAAATCAATATGCAGCAAATACAAAATAAAAGCTTACTCTCTTTTATGACTTCTGCAGCAGAGCAGGCTATTGCGGTAACTAACCCCGCCACTGGAGACATTGTTGGCCACGCGCCAGTGTCTAATGAACAAACCTTAATGGACGCCATTGAGCGGTCCCATGTCGCCCAAAAAGAATGGGCGAAGTTACCGGCAAAAACACGTGCTGGTATGCTGAATCGCTGGTATCAGTTGATTCTAGAGAACAAAGACGACCTCGCAAGAATTATGACGCTTGAGCAAGGTAAGCCTCTGGCCGAAGCCGCAGGTGAAGTGCTTTATGGCGCCAGCTTTATTGAATGGTTTTCTGAAGAAGCTAAACGTACCTATGGCGACACTATTCCAGGCCCAACGGCAGATAAGCGATTGGTAACAATCAAGCAACCGATTGGGGTGGCGTGTGCGATCACGCCGTGGAACTTCCCTATCGCTATGATCACCCGTAAGGCTGGTCCAGCGCTCGCTGCGGGTTGTAGTTTTATTGTTAAGCCTTCTGATTCGACGCCGCTGTCGGCATTTGCCACGGTAGAATTAGCGTATCAAGCGGGTATTCCTCGCGATGTATTACAGGTGGTATTGGGGGAAAGTTCTCGCAAAATTGGTGCAATTTTTACATCGCACCCACTCATTCGAAAGCTGTCTTTTACGGGGTCAACGCAAGTCGGCAGCGTACTGATGGCGCAAAGTGCGAAGGACATCAAACGCACGTCAATGGAACTTGGCGGCAACGCACCGTTCATCGTTTTTGAGGATGCTGACATCGATGCGGCTATCCAAGGGGCGATGGCCTCTAAATTCCGTAACGCAGGACAGACATGTGTGTGTGCAAACCGATTTTATGTGCATAGCAAGGTGTACGATGAATTCGTTACCAAATTTGATGCGGCGGTTCAGCAACTGAAAGTAGGAAATGGTCTGGATGAAGGCGTGAATGTGGGTCCTGTCATTAGTGAATCGGCTAAACAAGGGATTCAGGCGCTTATTGACCGTGCCATTGAGCAGGGTGCGACCCCTACGTCAGAGTTGCAAAAGCTGGATAGTTTGTTCATGCAACCTGTCGTACTTAAAGATGTGACCCATCGTATGGACATCATCCAAGAAGAGATCTTTGGTCCGGTTGCACCGGTTGTGCGTTTTGAGACGGATGAAGAGCTGATTGAGATGGCGAATGACACCATCTATGGCCTAGCATCTTACTTTTATAGTCAAAACATCCATCGTGTTTGGAAGGTCGCGGAAGCGCTCGAGTACGGCATGGTGGGAATTAACGAAGGCATCATCTCTACGGAA
The DNA here is from genome assembly GCF_041471725.1 of Vibrio sp. 10N.261.51.F12. Lineage (NCBI taxonomy): Bacteria > Pseudomonadati > Pseudomonadota > Gammaproteobacteria > Vibrionales > Vibrionaceae > Vibrio > Vibrio sp. 10N.261.51.F12. The sequence goes on from NZ_JBFROV010000037.1 coordinate 97,458, forward strand.
TTGGCGCCATTTGGCGGCGTGAAACAATCGGGCATTGGGCGTGAAGGCGCAAAACAGGGTATCGACGAATATATGGACGTTAAATACCTGTGTTTTGGTGGCAACTAAGAAGGACAATTAAAATGAACAATCAACAATTACACCAAAGAAGAAATCAAGTCATTGCCCAAGGCATGGGTGCGCTGTACCCACTTTACGTAACGAAAGCGGATAATGCTTTGGTCTGGGATGTCGATGGTAACAAGTATATTGACTTTGCTGCGGGCATTGCTGTCACCAATACTGGCCACTCGAATAAGCGCATCTCTGAGGCAGTGAAGGCACAGATTGATAATTTCTCGCATACTTGTGCGATGGTGACGCCGTATGAGTCATTCGTGGAGTTGGCCGAAAAACTAACCGATATTGTCCCGGGTGATACTCAGAAAAAAGCGATCTTCTTAACAACAGGTGCTGAAGCGGTAGAGAATGCTGTCAAGGTTGCTCGTGCTCATACAGGCCGCAGTGGAGTGATTGCCTTTAAAGGTGGCTTCCACGGTCGTACCAATATGACGATGGGTTTAACAGGCAAGGTTGCACCTTATAAGGCAGGCTTTGGACCGTTCCCTAATGAAATTTTTCACGCACCGTATCCGAATGAATACCACGGTGTGTCGATTGAGCAAAGCCTTCAAGCCCTACAAGATTTGTTTGCCTGTGATATTGAACCTAGCCGAGTCGCTGCGATCATTTTTGAGCCAGTACAAGGCGAAGGCGGCTTTTATCAAGCGCCGCCAGCCTTCGCACAAGCGTTGCGTAAGCTGTGTGATGACCACGGTATTTTATTGATTGCTGATGAAATTCAAACAGGGTTCGCTCGTACGGGTAAAATGTTCGCGACTGAATACTTGGGAATTGAACCGGATATGATGACGCTAGCCAAAGGGATTGCTGGTGGTTTTCCAATCTCTGCATTAGTCGGTAAGGCGCATGTCATGGATTCTGCGTTGCCAGGTGGTTTAGGTGGCACTTATGCGGGTTCACCTCTTGGATGTGTTGCGGGTCTTGAAGTGCTTAAGATCATCGAAGAAGAGCAGTTATGCGCAAAAGCGCAAGGGATTGGTGAAATCGTAAATGCTCGTATCAATAAACTAAAAGAAACCGTGCCGGCAATTGGCGAAGTTCGTACGATTGGCGCGATGATGGCCATTGAATTTACTGACCCTAACACGGGCTTACCTGGTCAAGACATAACGAAAGCGGTCATTGGGAAGGCGCAAGAAAATGGCCTGATTTTATTATCATGTGGTGTAAAAGCGAATGTCATTCGCCTCTTACCACCGCTAACGATAGAACCTGAAGTTTTGGCTGAGGGTTTAGACAAGCTAGAAGCGATCATTCAAGACGTCGCAAAATAGCGATGACGTCTGCCGAGCAAACGATGATGTAAGCCGTACCTATATTTTGTATCATCGTGGTAAAGCAAAGCCCCCTCGATTCGAGTCCGAGGGGGCTTTTTTAATCGTTACTACAGATGTGATATTGCGATGTCGTAATGTCGTAATGACGTAATGACGTAATGACGTAATGTTGGGGCTGCAGTGAGTGATTGGCAGTACGAGTGATCCAAGCAAAAAGCGTTCTGATAATCAATGCTTGAGAGAGCCCGTACTTGAGATAGTCTGCGCTTAAGATAACCGATGCTTAAGATAATAACGGTAAGACATCGTACAAACTCTCAAATAAATAGTCGGCTTCGGCTTTGACATCGCTATCAGGAAGCAACATGTCAGGAATCATGGCCGCTATACATCCAGCGCTTTTCCCCGCTCGCATGCCATTATTTGAATCTTCTAGTACCAGACATTGAGATGGCTTGATCCCCAGTTGTGTGCAAGCCATAAGGTAGCAATCGGGCTGAGGTTTACCGTTAAGTACATCCTCAGCGGCAATAATGAGATCGAATTGCTTTAGATAATCGGACTGACAAAAGTTACGTTCTACCTCCTGACGGTGTGAGGACGTCACTAACGCTATGGTTAAGCCTTGATGTTTGGCCATTTGAAATACGGCATGAAACCCAGGTTTGAACGTCACACCTTGCGAACGTGCGCGATGAAAATGTTGATCGCGTACTGTACGGAAAGCTCTTAAATCAAGGAGGTGAGTAAAATGCTCACTTAGTATCCGTTCACATTCAGAATCTTGCACACCTATAAAAGTGCGGTAGAGATCATCATTTAACTCAAGACCTTGTTGTCTCGCAGCATGTTGCCAGCTGACTTTGTACAAAACTTCAGTGTCAAAAATCAAACCATCCATATCAAACAATAGCGCCTTAATCATCTCTCATCCTTATTTCATTATCAAAATGCTCACAGCCTAACGCAAGAGGTACACAATAATCGACGTTCAATTTAAGCAATAAATGGGCTGAAAAATCAAATTCATTTCTGTAATTTAATTACATTTATAGGTGAATTAGCGTAGTTAGTGTGCAATTTCAACGAGCGACCCATCGATATCTATCGAGGTTATTGATGCCATTTATAAATAATGTGAAGTTCATCACTAACTAAAAGTGGTTAATGCATGAGGCAAAAGTGACTTTTATCACTGTTTATTGATAATCATTATCATTAAAAATGAGTTGTAATTTATAAACAGCGATATGTTGTGATCTCCATCACTAAAAATTAAATGTTACGGAATAAATGCGGTGATCCACGTCACAAAATGCTGCCCATTGAGGCATTTTAGAAATCTTGTGTTACTTTTATATGGACTTTTGAAAAACACTTTTTGTCAACGAACACATTATATCAGCGAATATTACAATAACGAGGACACCCTATATGTTATCTCCTGAAGCGAAAATCAAAGTGCAGAACTTTGGTCGTTTCCTCTCCAACATGGTGATGCCAAACATTGGCGCATTCATTGCTTGGGGATTGATTACGGCACTATTCATTCCTACCGGTTGGATCCCAAATGAGACATTGAGCTCAATGGTGGGTCCGATGATTACTTACATGCTACCACTGCTGATCGGTTATACCGGTGGTAAAATGGTGGCAGGCGACCGTGGTGCTGTGGTAGGTGCGATTACCACAATGGGTGTGATCGTTGGTACTGATATTCCAATGTTTATGGGAGCGATGATTGTTGGTCCTTTAGGCGGCATCGCAATCAAGAAATTTGACGCTGCGGTAGACGGTAAAGTTAAGAGCGGTTTTGAGATGTTGGTGAACAACTTCTCTGCGGGCATCATTGGTATGATTTGTGCCATCATTGCTTTTATCGTTATTGGTCCAGCAGTAAAAATGCTGTCAACAGGTCTAGCGGGCGGCGTAAACTTCCTTGTAAACGCGGGCCTACTGCCACTGACTTCAATTTTCGTTGAACCTGCGAAAATCCTATTCCTGAATAATGCAATTAACCACGGTATTTTCTCTCCGCTGGGTATTCAACAAGCAGAAGATATGGGTCAATCTATCTTCTTCCTTATTGAAGCAAACCCTGGTCCTGGTCTTGGCCTTCTGCTTGCCTACATGTTCTTTGGTAAAGGCAATGCGAAGCAGTCTGCACCTGGTGCCGCTATCATTCACTTTTTTGGTGGTATCCACGAGATTTACTTCCCTTACGTTCTAATGAACCCTCGTCTTATTCTTGCGGTTATCGCAGGTGGTATGACTGGTGTCTTCACCCTGACTGTCTTTAATGCAGGTCTGGTATCTCCAGCATCGCCAGGTTCAATCTTTGCTGTTCTTCTAATGACACCAAAAGCTTCATTTATCGGTGTGATTCTTTCTGTAATCGCTTCTGCAGCCGTATCATTTGCTGTTGCAGCGCTTCTGATGAAGACTCAAACACAAACTGATGACGAAGATGACTCTCTAGAGAAAGCGGCAAGCCAAATGAAAGACATGAAAGCGTCTTCAAAAGGCCAAGCTGGTGCAGAGCTAGACCTAGCTGCGGTTCGTAAAATCATTGTTGCATGTGATGCTGGTATGGGTTCAAGCGCAATGGGCGCTAGTCTACTTCGCAAGAAGGTGGACGCTGCTAACCTCGATATCTCAGTAACGAATTTAGCTATTAACAACTTGCCGCAAGATGTCGACATTGTCATCACGCATAAAGATCTGACAGACCGTGCTCGTAAGCATGCAGGTTCAGCTCATCATATTTCACTAAATAACTTCCTAGACAGTGCGTTATACGATGGTCTTGTTAGTGAACTAGCCGATGCGCAAACAGCAAAAAAGCCTGAAGCGCCAGCGAACACAAGCTCTAGCGATAATGGAACGCTAAAGTTATCAAATGACAATATCTTCTTGGGTATGGACATGAAGTCCAAAGAAGACGTTATCAAGTTTGCTGGTGAGCAGCTCGTCAAACTTGGCTATGTAGAGCCTCAATACGTCGCCGGTATGATGGCACGTGAAGAGCTAGTATCTACATATTTAGGTGAATCTATTGCGGTTCCTCACGGCACGATTGAAGCGAAACAGTTTGTGAAGCAAACGGGTATCGTATTCTGCCAATTCCCTGCCGGTGTTCAATGGGGTGAAGATGAAGATGACGTCGCGAAGATGGTTATCGGTATCGCTGCGCAAGGTGATGAACATATCCAAGTGATTACCGCCATTACTAACTCACTAGATGATGATGAAGCCGTCGAATTGCTGAAATCGACCACTGATGTCGCTGACGTGCTACGCATCTTGAACGGTAAATAATCCGATTTATCGCTCCTAAGTGAAAGAGACCAGTGCCCCCGCATTGGTCTCATTTTGATTTTATCTTTTTCTTTTTTTCGTGTTTATTTAGGAAAACGTCTTATGAAAGCTCTCCATTTTGGCGCAGGCAATATCGGTCGTGGTTTTATTGGTAAATTACTATCGGATGCGGGTATTCATGTCACATTTGCGGATGTGAATGAAACGGTTGTTAATGGCTTAATTGAGCGTCAATCTTTCCCTGTAAAAATTGTTGGCGAAGATTGCGTTGTTGAAACGGTTACTAACGTTACCGCGATTAACTCAACTAGCTCTGATGTTATCGATGCAATCGCAAATGTCGATATCGTGACCACGGCAGTCGGTCCGACCGTGCTAAAAATTATCTCGAAGTCTGTTGCGCAAGGCATTGAAAAGCGCATTGCACAAGGCAATACATCTCCCCTCAATATCATCGCATGTGAAAATATGGTTCGCGGAACGAGCCAATTAAAAGACATGGTGTTTGAACACCTTTCAGCCGATGCACAAGCATTTGCATCTGAGCACATTGGATTTGTAGACTCAGCGGTTGACCGTATTGTGCCGCCAGCTGAAGCGGGCGAAACGGATCCACTTGCTGTTACCGTTGAAACCTTTAGTGAGTGGATTGTGGATCAAACGCAATTTGTTGGAGAAATCCCAAACATTAAAGGGATGGAATGCACTGATAACTTGATGGCATTTGTTGAGCGTAAGCTCTTTACACTCAATACTGGCCACTTGATTACGGCATATCTTGGCGTGCGTGCCGGTCATGAGACTATCAAAGATGCTATCGAAGATGACGCTATTCGCGCTGATGTCACTGCTGCAATGCAAGAAAGTGGCGAGGTTCTGATTCGTCGCTATGGTTTCGATAAAGAGGCGCATGCGGCTTATATTCAAAAAATCATTGGTCGTTTTGCTAATCCGTTTTTGCGTGATGAAGTAGACCGTGTTGGTCGCCAACCAATCCGCAAACTGAGCCCTCAAGACCGCTTGATTAAGCCTCTGAACGGTACGTTAGAATATAGCCTACCTAACAGCCACCTTCTGAAAGGCATCGCCGCCGCGTTCCTTTATACAAATGACGATGACCCGCAAGCGGTAGAATTGCAGGCCATGTTTGCAGAACAAGGCTTCGAAAAAACATTAGCGCATTATTCTGGGCTGAATATTGACGCAGAAGTTGTTACACTTGCGCACCAAGCGTATCTAGCGCTTAAATGATTCAAGTAACGGGTGTCACTTCGGTGACACCGTTTGTTTTAAGAGAACTTATGCCGCTGCATCCACCAAACGAAACTGAACTTCTTGAAGCGCTGTCTGAAGCGAAAGACGCGAGTGAGTGCCTAATGGCTGCTTACGACGCGATTGATGATACGCTTGATGCGCTGATTAATAGCGTCTTTCATAAAGATGACTATGCAGTAAAGTACGTGGTGGATCCGCTACTCACTAGCGATGGCCCGCTCGGCGACATTTTGGTTCGCGCGAAGCTGTTGCTAGGTCTTGGCGTGATTTCCAAACAAGTGTATGACGATATTGATATCTTTGTGACGCTTCGTGAATGGACCAAACATCAAGAGAATAATGTCAGTTTTACCGAGGTGGACGTCATTTTCGAGCTGAACAAAGTGTCAGCAATACAGAAGATGATGCCGATAGAGTATGACGCCAAGATGGCGGAAGGCTTGGATGCGGTGATGTTGAAAATGTATCTTGAACGCCATTACCAGCGAGTGAAGTCAACTCTGATACTTGCGGTAACTGAAATGGTCAGCACCCTTTGTCGAGATAACCCGCTACTTTAATCGTGGTTGCTCTATGCCGAGAACGGGCACTGTTTCTTTCGTTCTTCCCCCTCAAAAAATAACTGACCTCAAAGAATGTCTGAAGATCAGACATTCTTTGAGGTCATGCTCATTTCCACTACTTCCTTCCTTGATCATGTTTTCCTCTGTCTTCTCATGTTTTGCCTTGCTCAGGTTCCAGTCTTCTTCTTGTTAAAACTCATTATGTTTCGTTTCGTAATTAATGGTCGAAAGTTCATGTCTCTATTAATGTCTACTAATTGCGACATAATAGGTTCTATTGGATTTATTTGGGTTTGTGGTTTGAAAAATATCTTTCGTTGTGAAATAATTTACTTAGTTAATAAGTTTTGAAGTGAAACTAATGCGAAAGCGAAATACCCAAGTCCGACGTCATTCTATTGCTCAGCTCGTCCAAGAGAAAGGGCAGGTGAGTGTGGAAGAGCTGTCTGAGTTGTTCGATACCTCAGAAGTGACGATTCGAAAGGACCTCACCTCTTTAGAGAATAACGGTCAGTTACTGAGACGATATGGCGGTGCCGTCGCATTACCTCAAGAAGCTGTTGATGAGGTACTTAATCACTCTGATGCTGACGTTGCGGATAAAAAAGGCATTGCTAAAGCGGCCGTTGATCTTATCCGAGATCACAATCGGATTGTGATTGATTGTGGCAGCACCACGGGTGAACTCGTGTCTCGGTTGGGCAGCAAAAAGGGTTTAGTGATCATGACTAATTCTCTTGCGCTAGCGAACGCTGTTAACGAACTCGAAAACGAAGTCACATTGTTAATGACGGGTGGAACATGGGATAGCCATTCAGACTCGTTCCAAGGCAAAGTGGCTGAGTCTGTTTTACGCTCTTATGATTTTGACCAGTTGTTTATAGGCGCTGACGGCGTTGATTTGAGCCGAGGTACCACCACATTTAATGAACTCATTGGACTGAGTAACGTGATGGCAGAAGTCGCACGTGAAGTCATTGTTATGATTGAATCTGAGAAAATTGGTCGAAAAATACCGAATTTAGAACTTGCATGGGATGCCATTGATGTCCTGGTGACGGACAGTGGCTTGTCTAACATGCAAAAACAACAAATAGAATCTAATGGCGTAAAGGTTATTTGCGCCTAACCCAAATTATCCCCTTGTTAATGATTTGCTTGCGTTCAAAGGGGAAACAAAACTAGAGATGGAGACATAATATGTGTGGAATCGTAGGTGCGGTAGCACAGCGCGACGTAGCGGAAATTTTGGTTGAAGGCTTACGCCGACTTGAGTATCGCGGATATGATTCAGCGGGTGTGGCGGTTGTGAACGAAAATTCAGAACTAACGCGTGTACGTCGTTTAGGTAAAGTACAAGAGCTTGCAGACGCAGTAAACGCTCAAGACGTTATTGGCGGTACGGGCATCGCACATACTCGTTGGGCTACACATGGCGAGCCATCAGAAGTGAACGCGCACCCACATGTTTCTGGCGACATTGCTGTGGTCCATAACGGTATTATCGAAAACCACGAAGAGCTGCGAGTTGTTTTGCAAGAGCGCGGTTATGTATTTCATTCTCAGACTGACACTGAGGTTATCGCTCACCTGGTTGAATGGGAACGTCGCAGCTCAGAAACATTGGTTGAAGCGTTGCAAAAAACAGCCGCTCAACTAGACGGTGCTTACGGTACTGTGGTTGTTGACCGCAAAGATCCAAGCCGCATCGTGGCTGCACGTTCTGGTAGTCCAATTGTGATTGGTTTTGGTGTTGGTGAAAACTTCCTTGCCTCTGACCAACTTGCGTTATTGAGTGTGACTCGTCGCTTTATGTACCTAGAAGAAGGTGATGTTGCCGAGATTACACGCCGTGATGTGACCGTTATCGATGTAAATGGTCAGCCTGTCGAACGTGAAATCACAGAATCCAATGCCGAACATGACGCTGGTGACAAAGGTAAATATCGCCACTTCATGCAAAAAGAGATCTTTGAACAGCCTTCAGCGCTTATCTCTACAATGGAAGGTCGCCTGACTGACAAAGCGGTCGTCACGGAAAGCATTGGTATTAATGCGGTTGATATTTTGAAGAAAGTTGAACATGTTCAAATCATCGCATGTGGCACTTCGTACAACTCTGGCATGGCGGCTCGTTATTGGTTTGAGTCTATCGCAGGCGTGAGCTGTGACGTGGAGATTGCTTCTGAGTTCCGTTATCGTGACTTCGTGGTTCGTCCAAATAGTTTGTTGGTGACCCTATCTCAATCAGGTGAAACCGCAGATACGCTTGCCGCGCTGCGCCTTGCAAAAGAAAAAGGCTACATGGGCGCTATGACCATCTGTAACGTCGCTGGATCGTCGCTAGTGCGCGAATCTGATTTCGCCTTCATGACGCGTGCAGGAACGGAGATTGGCGTAGCATCAACAAAAGCATTCACCACTCAATTGGCTGCGATGCTAATGATGGTCGTGTCTATCGGTCGCCTACAAGGTCGCATGAGTGCAGAGCGTGAAGAAGAAATCGTGAAGTCACTGCATTCGCTTCCTGCTCACATTGAAAAAGCGCTCGCGTTTGATAAAGAAATTGAAGCACTGGCGCCTGATTTTGCAGACAAACACCACACCTTATTCCTTGGTCGCGGTGAGTTCTACCCAATCGCGATGGAAGCGTCTCTAAAACTCAAAGAGATCTCATACATTCACGCTGAAGCGTATGCGGCAGGCGAGCTAAAACACGGCCCATTGGCATTGATTGATGCGGATATGCCTGTAGTTGTCGTTGCCCCAACGAATGAGCTTCTAGAGAAATTGAAATCGAACATCGAAGAAGTGCGTGCACGTGGCGGTTTATTGTATGTCTTCGCCGATGAAAAAGCGGGTTTTGAAGGCGACGAAAACATGAAGATCATCAAGATGCCTCATGTTGACGACATCATTGCCCCTATCTATTACACCGTACCAATGCAGCTGCTGTCTTACCACGTAGCACTGATTAAAGGGACCGATGTCGACCAACCTCGTAACCTTGCGAAAGCGGTAACGGTTGAATAATTGACTGCTAGCGCTTAAATGATTTGTACAAGAGTAATAAAGACTCATACTGAGTATTAAAGTGTCATACTCAGGAATAAAGTATCATACTAAAAAGGCAGCGAAGATTCGATCTCGCTGCCTTTTTGCTGTTTGCTCTAGCGCGTTTTTGCCCCAAAGTTTGTTATGTTTCCAAATCCATTACAGATAGCCAGCTAGTTTTGATATACAAAAAGTAATGCGTGGATTTGCTCGACAAAAACGCTGACTCTCTATTTGCATTAGTAAAAAGTATCCATATTGATCATTTTTCAAAATACCTAGTCACTCAGTTAACCGATGGATGGTGAGATCAGTGCATTGCATCTAAACTACCTTGATTTATGCCGGAACTAATAGTTTTGAGTTGTAAAGGTTGTTCTTCGCCTCTGAAAACGCTGCAGTCCTTTGGGTTAGAACAATTTCCATATCAACTTGCTTTCTTCAGGTCATCAGCACGTTTTTGCTGTAAGGCTAAAATTAATTTACTCTCACCTTGCATACTTGGTATTTCCCCACACCTTGAGTAAGATGACCCGAAACCCTTAGTTTTTATGGAATTATGACTGAGTTATTTGAGCAAAAAAATTTGCAGCCTTTGTACATTCAAGTCGCGGGAGAGTTAAAGCGCGAGATTGATAAAGGCACTTATCCTGCGGGCAGTAAGCTACCGTCTGAAAATCAGTTGGTGGACCTGCTGAAAGTCAGCCGTGTAACGGTGCGTAAAGCGTTACAGCAACTCAATGATCGTGGTTACATCTTCTCAGAGAAGGGCAAAGGCAGCTTTGTTAAATCCAATAAGCTGCGTCACGACTTCCTATCTATGTCTGGTTTGGCGCAAGAAGCTGCGGGCGCAGGGTTAGAGGCAACTAACATTGTCGATGCGTTTGAAGTGTTACCCGCGGACGAACTTGTCTCTCAGAAACTCAATATTTCGCTTGGTGAACCGGTTAACTTTGCTCGTCGTTTACGCTTGGTGAACGAACAAGTAGTCTCATTTGAAGAGTTTTATATCCCCCGAGTGCTGTTGCCTAACCTCACAAAAGAGGATCTCAAGGGATCAAAGTTCGAATATTTGAGCCGCCATGGGATTGAGATGGTTAAAACGCAACAAAAACTGTTGCCGGCTCTGCCCGACGCTACAGTTCAGCAGTTGTTGGATGTTGGAGAGCTAGATCCTATATTGATCAACCAATCACTAAACTACTATGAAGAGCAGAAGATCTACGAATATTCAACGGTTTACTATAAACCTAGCTTATATGATTTTGAGATAACCGCACGAGTTTAGAGAATGTCAAATAGCCCACGATTGTGGGCTATTTTTTTATCTATAGGTTTTGAATGTAAGCAATCTTATGCATTTTCAATAAATAACAAGTGTGACGAATAACAAAAAAACGACAATGAAAAATACAACTTGTATTTAACCTGTATTACCATAAATACAAGTTAAATACAGGTTGTTATTTCTTTGCACTCTTTGGAGACGAAAATTATGGCGCGAGACGCGAAAGTTGTAGCGAATAGAGTTATGGCCTTACTGGGATGTGAGGGCAATATCGCACAACTGAATCACTGTGCAACACGATTGCGTGTTGTGGTCAAGGACGATGAACAAGTCGACGTTGAAGGACTCAGCGCAACAGAAGGTGTACACGGTTACTTCTTCCAAAATGGTCAGCACCAAGTGATCTTGGGTACCGGATTTGTGGGTAAGGTTTTTGCCATCATGAAAGGCAAAGAAGCTACTGAAGAAGCCTCACAAACCGAAGAGAAGAAAGACAAAGTCAGCACCTTTCAAACGGTAACACGCACTTTCTCTGATATCTTTGTTGCCATCATCCCTGCGTTGGTTGCAACCGGTTTACTCATGGGCTTGCGTGGGCTGTTGGTTAACGGCTTCGGTATTGAACTATCTCCACAGTTAAATACGTTGTCTCAAGTTTTAACCGATACTGCCTTCATCTTTATTCCAGTATTGGTGACATGGTCTGCCATGCGCGTGTTTGGTGGTAACCCAGTGCTCGGTATTGTATTGGGCTTGATGCTGGTGGCACCGCAACTCGCCAATAAATGGGATGTCGCCTTTGGTAACGCCGAAGCGATGATGATTCCATTCATGGGCTTCGAAATTGCGGTGACGGGCTTACAAAGCTCGATTCTTCCTGCGGTGTTTATGGGTTGGTTTGCTGCCTTAGTTGAGCGCACATCACGCAAACACATCCCTGAAGTTCTGGATTTGATTCTGACACCATTTATTACGTTGTTGGTCTCTTTGATTGCTGGCTTGGTGTTCGTTGGTCCAATCCTACTCGGCATTGAAAAACTCATTACCGAAGCCGTGCTCTACTTCTTACAAATCCCATACGGCATTGGTGGCTTGATTTACGGCGGCGCAATTCAATTCATGGCGGTAACAGGTATGCACCACACCATCGTGCCTATCACGATTGCGATGGTGACAGACACAGGCTTTGACTACATCAACCCATTGGGTACTGCTGCAATCGCAGGCCAGTTTGGTGCGGCAATGGCGGTGATGTCGATGCAGACAGACAAAGTGAAGCGTACAGGTATGTTTGGTGCAGCGTTGCCAGCTCTGTTTGGTATCACTGAACCAGCGATGTTCGCGATTACTCTACCTCGCGTAAAACCGTTCTTTTATGGCTGTATTGGCGGTGCATTAGGTGGCTGTTTGGGCGCGATTGCGGGTATCGGCTCTGCGGGTACGGGCGCAACCATGTTACCGGGTATTCTGCTTTACCTTGGCGGCGGTCTAGGAATGTATGTGCTTGTTATGTTGGTGGGTGCGGCTTCGGCTTTCGCATTAACAAAGCTGCTTTACAAAGAGCCTAAATAATTTTTCACCACCCATTTGAGTGAATATCTTTTTCTTGGAGTTGTTATGGATTTTTCTAATCGTCAAAACCGCTTTGTCCGAATTCACGAGGTGAGCGAGGAGTATTTGGCGGATATTGAGCACAAAACACAAACAGACCCGTTTTACCCGAGCTACCACATTGCACCAAAGCACGGCCTGTTGAATGACCCGAATGGTTTGAGTTACTTCAATGGCCAGCACCATATTTTCTACCAGTGGTTCCCGCTTGGCCCAGTGCACGGTTTGAAGCACTGGTACCACGTATCGACCAAAGATTTCGTGAACTTTACTGACCGCGGTATCGCGATGTACCCAGACCAAGATTACGACCATCATGGTTGTTATACTGGTGTCGGTGTACCACACGATGACCAGTTGTACATTTTCTACACGGCGAACTTGAAAAAGGAGAATGATCAACGTCATCCGACTCAAGTTCTCGCGATTATGGACAAGCAAGGTAACGTTGAAAAGAAAGGCGTAGTCGTGGATTTCGATCCAAATGCCTACACGGCAGAGGTTCGTGACCCAGTGCTGGTTTGTCGTGACAACGATTATCACATGTTGATTGGCGCTCAAGATCACAACGAAAAAGGCACGCTGGCTTATTATCACGGCAACGACATTGATGATTACCACCATATGGGTGACATCGATGTGGGTCTCGAAGACTTTGGCTATATGTGGGAGTGTCCGAACTACTATGAAACCGATGAAAACGGGGTTTATATCTTCTCGCCTCAAGGCGTGAGCTCAGATAATAAGTACGATCTTAAGAACGTCTTCTCAGTGGTTTACATGGTCGGTGAACGCATTGATTTTGAATCAAAAGTCTTCAACAACCAAGGCTACCGTGAGCTGGACAAAGGCTTCGATTTCTACGCGCCACAAACGTATCTGGATGACCAACAACGTCGCATCCTTATTGGCTGGCTGGGCAACTCAAAAAGTGACTACCCTACCGATAAGAATGGCTGGGCACACATGTTGACTCTGCCACGTGAGTTGACGATTGATGGTAGCTACCTAATTCAGACACCACTGAAAGAGCTTGAAGCGCTGCGTCAAAACTCAGTGGATGTTGAAGGCTCTACACCGATGGCATTAACGTCACGTGCGTTTGAGTTGGAACTGAATGTAGATGAGTCTTTCACTCTGACCCTGGCTAACCAGAAAGGTGAGCAGATGGTGTTCCAAGGTGATCGCTATGAGCTGATTCTGGACCGCTCTCACGTTTCTCACCTACACGCAGAAGCATACGGCACTGTTCGTTACGCACAGCGCCTAGAGCAAGCACAAACCATTCGCGTTTTTGTCGATAACTCAGCGATTGAAATTTTTGCTGACAACGGGAAGACAGTGTTCACCTCTCGAATCTTCATCGATGAGTTGTCTCTGGTCACGCTCAATAATGCGACTGGCACACTGCATTACATGTCTGCGATACAGGCTACTCGCTAGCCACCAATAAAGTATTCCAAAACAAAAAAACAAGGCCCTCGTCGGGAGGGCCTCTTATTGCCAAAATATAGGGTTTAGCATGAAAAATACACTAAAAATGTCGCTCGCTGCGGCTTCAGTAATGGCTGCAATGACAGCGAACTGTTGATACGGAAGAAGGTAACTTCTCTGTTGGCGGTAACGTCGAGTTGAACTTCAACTACCAAGACCGTGAATCACACGACAATAATGACAGCGAATTCAACCAAGACGGCCGTGTTCTAATCGAATTTTCTGGCGAAAAGTACACGAGCAATGGCCACTATGTGGGTGTTAAAGCACAGCCTCTGTTTGAGAGCACAGGCAATATTGCACTGGATGATGCGTACTTTGAGTTTGGTAAGAAAGACGGTTGGGCAATTAAAGCTGGTCGCTTTGAAGCTTACGACATGTTCCCTGTTGGTCTTGATGTATTCCTAGAATACTCTGGTGATACAGCCAACGACTTGTATTCAGATGGAGCGGCATATTCGTACCAAGCGAAAGAAGCGCGTGGTCGCGGTTCTGACGGGCAGATCATGTACAGCCAAACTTTTGGTAATTTGTATATTGAAGTTGGCGCGATGCTGGGTGACCGTTCTAACTTATTCGATGGCGGTCTTGAAGGTAAATACCACGGGAAGGAGATCGAATCGAGCAAAGATTCATTTCTAGTTCGCCCAGTTGTAGCTTACCAAATGGGTGATTTTAAGGTGGCGGCTTCGGTGGAAACCAACCTCGTTTCAGACGCGATTGTAGCTAAAGGCGTCGATATCTCAGATCGTACAGGCTACGGCTTAACGGGTAACTGGGCCAGCGGTGATTGGAGTGTCAATGCGAACGTTGCTTACATGGATGCTGTAGACGAAAACAACCTAACAGCCGGTGTTAATGCACTGTGGAATAACTTTGGTTTGGGCTATATTCACGCTACCAATGAGTATGAAAACAAAGAGTTCTCTTCTTGGGTTAAAGGTGACGTAAACGTATCAACATGGTATGCATCTTACGCATTCCGTGATGTACTTGAAGTACAAGACTTCTCAATTCTTTTGGGTACATACTACACGACTGTCGACAATAAACTGGACCAACAATCGGACGCATCAGCCTTTGCTGAAGAAGACGATTTCGGCGCTCGTGTACGTCTGTTCTACGAATTCTAATTAAAATGTCGTTACGAGAGGCAAGGTGATATGAACAAGGTTTGGGTAACTGGAGATGCTGTTGTGGATTTGATTCCAGATGGCGAGATTCGTTATTTAAAATGCCCAGGTGGCGCGCCAGCAAACGTTGCTGTGGCCATCTCTCGATTGGGCGGTGATACCGCTTTCTTTGGTCGAGTTGGGCAAGATCCGCTAGGGCGCTTTATGAAGCAAACCCTAACGGATGAGAAGGTGAATACTGATGACATGCTTCTAGATGAAGCGCAGCGAACGTCTACAGTGATTGTCGACTTAGATGATGATGGTGAACGCAGCTTTACCTTTATGGTTAAGCCAAGTTCTGACCAGTTTTTCAGCGTCGAAGACATCCCAAAATTTGCATCTGGGCAATGGATGCACAGTTGTTCTATCGCTTTGGCTAATGAGCCATCACGCAGCGCAACGCTTGAAGCGATGAAGCTAATGAAATCAGCAGGCGGCTTCATCAGCTTTGACCCGAACCTAAGGGAAGAGGTATGGGCAGATTCATCTCAGATCCAAGAGGTGGTGATGAGTGCAGTTAATCTGGCAGATGTAGTGAAGTTTTCTGAAGAGGAGCTGACGTTCCTTACAGACACTGGCACTCTCGATACGGCTTTGGACGCATTAAATGCGGCGCCTAACAAACTGATTATCGTGACGCTAGGCGCACGTGGTGCACTGGCTGTTTACAATGGTGAACGTCGAGTGATAGAGGGCACTAAGGTTGCGCAAGTCATTGATACAACGGGCGCAGGTGATGCTTTTGTTGGTGGCTTGCTAGCGAAGCTGTCTCAGAATGCTGACTGGCGCTCTTGGAGTCAGGTCGAAGCGGCTGTGCATTGGGGTAACGGCTGTGGCGCACTCGCGACGACACAAAAAGGCGCTATGACAGCACTGCCAAGTTTGGCTCAGCTAACGGAGTTAGTTGAAGAGTAGTGATTATGGTCTTTTAACTTTCTGAAAAAAGTCGCTGAACAAGAGTGACTTTTTTATCTAAAAAGTGGGTAAAGTGCCGCCAACAAAACTGAAGAGGCTTCTTCTTTAGTCCCTCGTTGTTAATGTCTTTCCATACCTGCAGTTATTCATTTAATTCTAATTTAGCAAAACCACTGACTCACTTTTGTCCAAAAACGTGTTGGTTTAGTTTTCGTCAACGCTGTTTTCGTCAACGCAGAGCAGACTATGGCATGTTACTACTCTAATAAATCAAATTACCCGTCATCCCCTTAAAAAAAGGGGGGCTTCATCAGTGCGTTGTGAGCCTATTCTGGTGCCATTCATTTCGATTTAAGCGAGTCATATACTGATGAAGATCCTCGTCTGCACGAGGATGACGGCCTAATTGGGATGGGTTAAAGAGTGACAAGCTAAGAGAGACCTGCCCCAACAATCCAGAGCAGAATCGAACCTGATTTCTAGCCGAGCAATTTGACTTACTGTTCCTCATATCTAGAACTCTAACAACGTGGTCAAATTTGCCAATCCACTACAAGAATAGATTTTTCCAATTGACTTGCAATA
Source organism: Vibrio sp. 10N.261.51.F12 (assembly GCF_041471725.1). Lineage (NCBI taxonomy): Bacteria > Pseudomonadati > Pseudomonadota > Gammaproteobacteria > Vibrionales > Vibrionaceae > Vibrio > Vibrio sp. 10N.261.51.F12. The sequence goes on from NZ_JBFROV010000037.1 coordinate 114,136, forward strand.
CGTACGTATTGCAAAGTAAGAATAAGCAATACGTACGTATAGCAAAATTTGACTTGAAAGGAACAAATGTGAAAAAATATATTGTCATACCATTAGTGATAATCGCGGTTTTTATCGCTGTATTTGGTGTAAATCCATGGGCGACAGCCAATCGAGGCCCAGATGTTCTGTCTGAAAACTATTCGGAGGTAGAAACAGGGGTGTACCGCGCTGGTAATGGCATCTTGGTGGTCAAGGCTCTAACTCGTATGCCGAATGTAGAGCCAGAAATGGTTCGATGGTGGTTTGCAGACTATATGGAAACCACTGAGCACTATCAGAGTTGGTATCCAACTGAGCATGTTTGGATGGACTGGGAAAACAAAAAAACGGGCGAGCATATCGGTGCCAGTCATCTTGTCGATGAATATATCGGTGACACTTTAAATAAGCTGCGCATTCAATTTGTAGAACCTTCAGAAATTCTAAACGGTTATAAAGAATCGGAAGATCGCTTCGTAATCTGCGCGTATGCTGGTTTGCGAGAAGAGCTGATTAATGCTAGTAAGATGTGTCATATCGTGACTAAGACTGAATATGGCTCTGAAATGCGTTCGGTTTTTTGGCAGGGCTATATCGAAAAACGTAATTCCGAGAACCAAAACGAGACAGTCTTCTCGATTGAAGGCTTAATTGGTAATACCGCATTGGCTCGCACTCTTATTGTTAATAAGAATGATGGCATTGCATTAATGGGTCATGCTATTGGTGAAATGAATATTCTTGCTGGTTTTTTACCGGAGCTATATGCACAAGAGAATAATCTTTAAAGTCTGGTAGAACGTAGACTAGCGGCGTAAAGTCGCTATTCTGTTTCCGTTATTGTTATGGGTAAGATTAAAAAGTGAGTAATAAAACTATACGAGTAGGGCGGCAAACTGCAGGCGAAGCTGTAATAACGAAAAATGAGATTCTTGGTAGTGCATTCGATCTTTTTTCGACCAAAGGATTTGATGCGACCTCCATTCGTGAAATAGCGGCACATGCAGATGTATCGCACGGCACAATTCGTCATCATTTTGGTTCGAAATTAGATATCTGGTTTGCTATTGTTGACCGACATAACGCGCTCTATAGCACGGAACTGAATGCGGCATTGTCGCTAGAAGCGAGCAGTGAAAAAAATGAATTAAATTTATTTAAAGCCGCCGTGTCGGTGTTAATTAAAACTTTATACGATCACCCTCAGATGATCCGGCTAATCAGTATGGAGTATGATGCTGAAAATGATCGTTCTCGTTATTTATCGGAAAACATTATTGGTATGCATTTGTACGTTAGTCAGCTATTTGATGCTGCGAAGGAATGCGCACCTCGGCTAAAAAAATATACTTCAGACACTTTTCTTGTTGCTCTATTGGGTTTGATTTCAGCTCCGATTAATTTTTCGATATTGAATAAGGTTATTGCCAGCGAAGATATTATGAGTGCTGAATTTAAAGATCATTATCAAAGCTTAATCATGAATATCTTATTTGGGGATTGATGAAGTGTCATTGCTTTATTCTAAACGTAACTAGTGCTACTTCGGGATGGACAATAGTTAGAGATGAGAGAATTATGACCCAAGAAAAATATTTAGGCATGCGAGCAGGGGATCTTGAAGATAAACCTTATGCAAAATATTGGAACCCTCACCTGTCTACGATGCAAGACCATGCTTTACGCGCTATTGCACATGGTCCTGAGGCTTCCGAATTAGGTTTCCCCATTACAGATGTCAGCCAACTCCTGCAGCAAGGTTATTTGCCTTTGGAAAATGGCTATACTTGTTTGGATAATGGGCAAATTTTTGTAAGCGTATTAACAAAAATGCCAAAAGTGACCGGAAAAATGATTGACTGGTGGTTTGGTTGGCACTACATGGAAAGCCAGCGTTACAAGCTATGGCACCCTCGTTGTCATATAGCTAATCGAGCAGAAAAAATGATAGGTGACGAACCAAGTTTATCCGATCGTGAAAAATATCTTAATAACCCTAATTTTGTCACTGAATATATTGGAAGTGGATTACAAGATATCCTTATTACTTTTTCAGATGCTTCTAATTTTTTCGATACTAGTCAGTTTCAAGAGTCTAATATTAGTACTGCTATCTGTGGCTCTGTTGGACTTCAAAAATTTCCGTTAAATGTAGGAAAGCTAATCCATTTAATCAGAGAGACTGTAGATGGCTGTGAAATGCGCAGTCGCTTTTGGATAGGAAAACCTGAAGTTAGAGGGTTAGATGCTAACGGTGCTGTAAATAAAATAGTTGGCTCTAGATTTGTCGCTAAACATGCCGTATCTCTCGAAATGGGGAAGGAGTTGTTTGTGCATTGCGCAATGGAAATGAATCACTTGGTCAGCTTTCTTCCCGAGTTATACGACGATTATCACGCCAATACATAACGAGCGCTTAAGGGGGGGTTCAAGATGCTTTTTTCTAATGTGATAGAAGCGGTTTAGTGCAGTGGTCGTAAATCGTTTTTGTCCAGAAGTGTGTTGCGTGGAATTGTGAGGTAGAAGCTGTCCGTGCATCGTGACCATCAATTCTCTAATGACTTAAATCAAGTAATAAAGTTGCATACTCATTGCTAGCCCTTTATGCTTGTTTTATGTTCAATCTTCTAGTTTTGGTTCATATGGCAAGAGGCAAGTATTCTCCATCAGAAGCTAAATACAACCGTTGGATCAAACAAGGTCGAGGTAGTGGGCAGGGAGCTGACTACCTTCCTTGGATAACGGTTCGAGATATTCCCTCTGACGGGCGCTCTCATCGTGTGTTTGGTCATAAAAGCCAACGTACCCACCATTTACTTTCAGATCTCGAACTTGCAGTATTCCTTACTCTCGAATGGAACTCACAAACTATAGATATTCGAGAACAATTCTCTCTCAATCGTGAAGATACACTTCAACTTGCCTTTGAGCATGGTATTAAACACCCTGCAGATGCTGGTGTGAAAATGTTTATGTCATCTGATTTCCTCGTAGATGTTCAAGACAAGCAGCGGCCTCAATATGCTATCCAAGCTAAATATTCTGATGCCTTAGAAGATCCGAGAATAGTTGAGAAACTAGAGCTAGAGCGGCGATTTTGGCTTATGAAACAGATTCCGTGGTATCTGGTGACAGAAAAGGATGTATCGCAAACTTTAGTTCAGAATATTAGTTGGATTTACCCTGCTGAGAGAGATGAAGTTTCCGATGATATCTTGATAGGCCGAACAGCCTTTTATAGCGAGTTATTTCAGCAATATCCTCAAAAGACGATTGTCGATGCCAGTAAATATGTCGATCAAACTTACAATCAACCAAACGGTACTTCCATCTATGAGATAAGGCAACTGCTTGCCAATCGTTGCTTTTACTACGATATGTCTCATCCATTCCACTTGCTGACCGCTCAGGATTTGGTTCCTGAAAATATGGTTACCTTGATAAGGGCTCGCCATGTTTCAAATCAATGAAGTACTTCAATTTGAAGACGAGAAATATCGGATATTACGCCAACTTGGTGATAGCTATGTCTGGATTTCTGTTGATGACAAGAGCGACTTTCCTACCATCATAGATCTCTACTCCCTTGAGTTAGCAAGACAAGATGGAATCCTAAATCGAGTTGATGATCCATACTCTTACCTAATTATGCTTGCCCCCGAAGAAGGAAGCGTCGCTCAGGTAAAGCGTGATGCGAACTATGAGCTAATACGACCAATCATTGAGCTAGATGAGTTCTATAAGCCGGAAGTGCGTGGAGAAGCTATACGATTAGTGTTGAGTACTCATCAGACAACCAAACAAACCTTGTACCGCTTGATTCGTCAGTATTGGCAGCGAGGTCAAAGTGCAAACGCATTACTACCAGACTATAAGAACTCCGGTGCAAAAGGGAAGAAGCGTATTCCTGGGGGTAAGAAACTTGGCAGACCAAGAAAGTACATGCCTGGTGTGGGTGTTAATGTCGATGAGTCTATTGAAAAGCTCTTTCGTATCGCCATTCAAAAGTATCTCCTTACTGATAAAGGCTACTCATTTCCTTATGCCCATCGACGTTTTAAGGATACGTATCAGAATTATTTTCCAGATATACCGGAAGAAGAGATTCCTTCAAATTGGCAGATGAAACACTTCTATGAACGTGAATACACCCAAGTTGAGAAGTTAAAAAGCAGAGCGAAACCTAATGCATTTAGTAATGATATAAGCCCACTGAAGAGTACGGCTAACATGCATGCGCTAGGGCCAGGCTCTCGCTTTGAAATTGATGCCACCATCGCAGATATCTATGTGGTATCGGATATTAATCGAAGCTGGATTGTAGGGCGGCCTGTTGTTTACATCGTGATTGATGTCTTTAGCCGTTTAGTGGTTGGTTTTTATGTCGGTTTTGAAAACCCATCCTATGTGGCTGCAATGCTGGCGCTTCAAAGTGCAATGACAGATAAGGTAGATCTGTGTCGAGAGTTCAACATTGAGATTGATTCAGAAGATTGGCCTGCAATTGGTTTGCCTGATGCCATCTTAGCGGATCGAGGCGAGATTCTTGGCCACCAAATCGAGAGTTTAGAGAAGAGCTTTTCGGTGCGAATCGAAAATACACCGCCATATCGAGGTGCAGCTAAGGGGATTGTTGAAAATACCTTTAAGTGGCTACAAGCTGATTTTACCCCATTTGCTCCAGGGGTAGTGAGTGGCACGACCGTTAAGAAGCGTGGTGGTAAAGACTATCGCCTTGATGCCAAGCTTTCGGTTTCTGATTTCAAAGAGATTATTCTCTCCTCTATTCTTTATCACAATCAATATGCGGTATTAGAAAAATATGACCGCTCACCGGATATGCCTGTGGACCTTCCTCTTGTTCCATTAGAACTGTGGAATTGGGGGCTTCAAAATCGTACTGGTCGATTACGCACTGCCTCTAAGGATGGTATTCGACTTGGACTCTTACCACGATCTAAAGCGACAACGTCTCGATTCGGTATCTGCTTATTTGGTGTCTATTACACCTCTGCAGAAGTGATGGCTGAAGGCTGGATGCATCGAAGCCGTAATGTATCTAAACCAGATGAAGTGATGGTAGCTTACGATCCCAACCTTGCTGATGAGATTTACCTGTTTCCCTTTAGTGATAGCGCTGAATACTGGATTTGTCGGTTATCAGATCGTTCACGAGAGTTTGTGGGTTGCTCTTTTTGGGAAGTCTGGCAGCGACAGGGGCAGCAAAAGGTGACAATAGCAACCAGTAAAGTACGCTCGGATACATATAAGAGAGCCCATGAGCGCCTAGTGATTGAGAAGATTAAGCAAGCTGAAAAATCGAGCCCTGATGTTTCTGCCATTCCTAAATCTGAGCGAATTTCTGCAATCAGACCAAATAAAAAAGATGAGCTTGAAAGGGAGCGGGAGCATCGAAGACCTCAAGTGAGTAATGAGGAGCGTGATAGTGCAGAGATTATTCATTTAAGTGAGCCTGAGGATAACTACCAATACCCAAGCTATGTTGATGAGTTATTTGATGAGGATGACGATTAATGACTTTACCGAAAGAGTACGTCAGAGCTTTTTACCGAAGCACAGGTAACCCATCATATGATGGAAACCCTTTCATTGAAGCTTTAACCCCGATTATGGAGATTAAGCAACTCAAAGAAGGGTTGGAGGGTAAGGTTAATTTTTCTTTGGATAATTTAAGGGCTAAACCACGGAAAAGAGCGCATATGGTTGCCTCTTTGCTCGATGATTTCTTTCAACCCCTCTCTCAACATGTCCTCTTGGAAGAAAAAATATCGATAATGATACGTCGAGGTTATGTCAGCAGGAACATAACTGACGGGTCGTTAAATGAGCGTTTACAAGAAGGCTACGAGCGGATTATGGCTGGTGATTCTGAAGGCCAGCGATTCAGCAATGTATTAACAACAGCAACTTGCTTGTCATTGATTGGGTGTTCTGGGAGTGGCAAAAGCTCAACGTTGGGGCGTATCCTTGCTACTTACCCTCAGGTTATTTACCACGAAAAGCACAATTTCTATCAACTGAGTTATTTAAAAATTGAGTGTCCCAATAATGGTTCACAGAAAAGTTTGTGTTTAAATTTTTTCAGAGAAGTAGATCGGTGTCTGGGCACTACTTATCTTAAACAGTATCGGACGGCTACTTTAGGGGAAGATAATTTACTGAACTTAATGGGACAGGTCGCAAATGAACGGGCGATAGGCGTTTTAGTCATAGATGAAATTCAACGCTTGAGAGTCAAAAAAACTGTAGGTCGAGAACAAATGCTAGAGTTCTTTGTTGAGCTAGTTAATACAGTGGGCATTCCTGTTGTGTTAGTCGGTACTCCCAAAGCTCGACCATTATTCGAGATTGAACTCCAATCGGCTAGGAGAACAACGGGTATTGGCTCTCTTGAATGGTCACCTATGGGGCAGTACCCCAAAGAGCCAAAAGCTAGAAATGAATGGGTTGCATTTACTAATAAACTTTGGCGCTATCAATGGCTTAATAAGCGAGATGAAGTACTCAGTGATGAGATTCGAGACTGTTGGTATGAGTTATCTCAAGGTGTTCTAGATATCGTCGTCAAACTATTTGTGCTAGCTCAATTACGTGCAATTGCGACAAAGTTAGAGCGTATTACGGTTGATGTAATGAGATCTGTATATGAGGACGAACTAAAACCGGTACATGCGATGCTAGATGCTTTGAGGAGGCAAGATTCAACAGCAATCAATAAATACTCCGATCTTCACTTATCTGATTTTGATAAGAAAGCTCTTACTTTGTATCAGAAGATTAGTGAACTGCTTGATGAACCAGAGCTAGCATTTAGCAATAACGAACAAGCTATGCGTCTTTATAACATGTTAGTGCAAATGGATTGCCAATCTGAGTTATTAGCACCGCTGGTTGAGCGCATTTTTGAAGAGCAGCCAAAGCTGACACTACGAGAAATGATGCCAGTGGTACTTGAGTGGTATGAAGAATCGAAGGTGCAGGAGTCTCAAAAGCCACAGACAGTGAAAACTGAATTGGTTAAGCATAAAGATTGGGTTGGCTTAGAAAGTGATGACTTACGTTTTATTCATTCTCAGCTAAATCAAACCAAATCTTTTTACAATGCACTCAAAGAAAGAGGGCAGATACTCGACTTGAGAGCTGCTAATTAAATGCTTGGCTTTCCCGTTCCTTACCCTGAAGAGCTGATTTATAGCCTTGTGGCAAGAGCGGGAGTTCATGCTGGAATAACCTCACCAAAGTTATTATTAGAAACCGTTTTTGAAGATAGAAAGGTAATCCCAACTGTCGATTTGCCAAGTCACTTATCTCAAATATCGGGTCATTATCCATCATCATTGGATCTAACTACTCTGTCATTGATATATCAGCATACACTTTTTCCTATCTATGCCCCCTTTATCAGTGAAGCTAAGCGGCAAGATGGTATTGAATGGATGGCTGAACAATCTAAAGGGGTTATTCATATCGTTTTTGGTGTTGTTGCCTCTCTTGTAAAACAGGCTCAGCACCTTAGATATTGCCCGAAATGCTTTGAGGAGCAATGTATCCAATATGGTGAAAGGTATTGGATTAGAGATTGGCAAGTATCTGGTATGACTTGGTGCCTGAAACATCAAACCCCGTTACTTCAATCAGCATTATCACTTCACCATGAACAGCGGCATCAATTTTATCCTGCGAACATATCGAGCGATGATCACCCGATCCAATCGTTAAAGAAAGAGTCATTGTGGGTTGCGAATTGGGCTCTCCAATTATTAAGAATAGCGCCTAACACATCCCCTACCGCTTACCAGTGGAGTTGTTATTACCGTGACTTAGCCGTTCAAACTGATTGCAATAGAGGGGCGAATATTAACCAGTCTGAAGTGACTGAGAGTATTGATGCTCATTGGAGTCAAGAGTGGCTATCAGCGAATCATCTTTCGATAACAGATAAGGAAACCTGTTGGGTTAAGGACATTCTGCGCAAACATCGAAAGTCGTTCAGTTTCCTGCAGCACTTGGTGGTTCTCTCTAGTCTCTTTGGGAAAGTGCCTTGCGCCTCTGCGGTTATTGAAAGTGTTAAGCAATATCCTACGAATCAACCTATCACTCAAAAAATTAGCTTGGATCTCGTGGTTGATCGAAGCAAAAGGTTGCAATGGCTCACTCTACTCAAAGCTTATGGGAGCAAGCGAGCAAGGTTGAATGGTTCACAAGGTTTGTATATGTGGCTGTATCGACATGACTATGAGTGGCTCATGAAAATCAACAAGCGGTACCGCAGAGAGATTCGTTATGAGGATAAGCGTGTAAATTGGACGGTTAGGGATAAGAAGCTTGTTCGCCGTTTATTCAAAACGCTCAGAGAGCACGAGCAGGATGATTTCTCACCACGGCTATCAGCTACGTATTTGCTCGCAAAAATGGGGTTCGGTGCGATGCCTGAAAGAAAGTATCGCAAGCTGCCCCTCACTCGACAGTTTCTTTTTAAGTACTCGGAATCGGTCACACAATATCAGATCCGCCGATTGACCAATGAGTATATTTCTCAACATTTGCAACCTACTCAGATTGAACGGTGGCGTTTGCTCAGGAACTCAGGTTTGAGTGAAGAGCGTCTAATGCCATTGACTCGCTGTTTTCTACAAGGATTGATGGACGATATATGGGTAACTACAGTTATAAACACATCCCCGAAAGTGCCATAGTGCTTGGCACCGGTTCGTTATTTAAGAAAAAGGATAACGTTTATTGGGGAATTAACCTTTCTTTTTCGCAAAAAGTCGAGCGTCCTTCAATACGGATTTCTGGTGCCCCATTGATTCGTCGGCATAAAACATTGAGTGCCAATCAGGGAGATACCACGAAAGGTAAGCTTTTGACCTTTAAAATTGAGGATGCTCAACGGTGGAAGGTAAAGCAGTTAAATGAGTGTCCTGCACTCGACTCAATGAAGATAAAAGAGCGCAACCAAGAGCAATGGTGCTTTGAAATTGAACTGAAAGATGGAACCGTAGTTTTTCTGCCACAGTTTGAGTTAGCTAGGGTTCTGTTCTTACACGATAACTACATGTCGAGAGTGTGCCTTGAGCATGGCAGACTATCATCAGATTTCAATATCAAAGAACGAGATGGTCATTGGCAGATAGGCGCAACGCCAGCGTCTAGTTACCCGCTTGACGCCTACAATGATGAGAAGTGCAGGCGGTTTCTAAGTTGGGTGTTAATGGATCCTGAAGCTAGAAAGTCGTTTGATAGTATTCAGCAAACCATGATGAAAGAGCATTATTTTCAAGGTCAATATCAGAAGTGGGATTTTTCATTTATACCACCAAGCCTGAAAGGAGCTTCACTTCAAGTTGCAGGGTGGAGTGATTGGAATACTGATAGCTTCTTTGCTTGGGAAGTTAGACGAATCGATAATTTGCCATCTTCAATGCCAAAAGAGATCGATTTCTACCATCCTAAGTTTGAGCGAAAAATTAATGCTCAAGGAGGTGGAACTTATAAAGGGCGTCCAGAACGTCCTGAAGACCATGATCTTGACGATACTGAAGATGCTAACCAAAATGAAAAGCGAGTGACATTAGGTACGGATGCTGTGCAATGTTCTTTCGCCATCCCGTTTAAGACCAACAAGAGCACGAACAAGGTCAAAGACACTAAGAGCGGTAAGCCAGATGAAGACGAGCCTGGGGAGGCTTCTTCGACCTTATCACCCAATGACTGCGATATGACAGGAACTATCCCCGGTGCCGATTACGACATTTTGAATGATGAAACGGATGATGCAGCTCTCTATAAGAATAAGTTTGACTGTTTTTTTGATGTGATGGATAGGCTAGAAGAACTTGATGGGCTCTATATGAAACGTTTTCCCTTAGCTAAACTGCCCAAGCTTCCACGTTGCAAAAAGCACATGCTAGCCGACGATGCAAATCCTCGATGTATTGCTATTGTTGAGGTTACTTACCAAGACAGTGTATTTCATATCATCGAAGTCGATACCTCTGATGCCAAAGATTCATTATCAACGATGGTGCTGCAACTAAGTAGCCAAGGTAATTTGAAAGAGAAAATGGGTGAGCTTGTTACTCGAATAGTTAAGAAATCAATTTCTTGGCCTACTGATTACCTTGAAGAGATCTGTGGTGTTGGTAAGTTCAAAGGTGTTTCCCACCCATCATGTAAGCACAAAGGGTTGTTAGATCCTGCTGACCTAGAGAAGTGGGCTGATAGGTTTATGGTGCGATTGGTCGGATAGCGATGCCTTTTATCGCTGTTTTTCTCTAGTGATACGATAGAGCATTGGTTAAGCGACGAACTGTAATTATCCTCTCAAAAGATAAACTTGTTGATTATTTGGAGCGAACCTTAAGACTGTAAAAATAAACAGCTGGTATGAAACTTTATTACTTAGTTTCAGCTCCATTTTGGCTGTGGTGCTCATTTTAGTATGATACTTTATTTTTCTGAGGCGTTTTTCATCAATACAAAATCAATGAGTTAGATAGATGTGAGTATGGGACTTTATTACTCGTGTACAGATTGTCGGAAGACAATAACGTTTGATCATTTTTAAACCTCCTACTAATTTTAACTTAGTCGGAGGTTTTTTATTCCAACCCATACACTGCCACGCATCTGCACTAAACCATTCATCATCTTTCAGTGAAGTATTCAATGCTTTGCTCCACTAACTTAGGCCTACCCCTTTCGGTGTTACTTACCGCACGTATCCAAGTTCAAATATGGTCGTTCCTGTGCAGGCAGGAATCTACTCACCCCGTTACAGAATTGCGTGGTGAGCACAGCCATTTTCCGTACGCTGAAACACATTTTTGGACCAAAGCTCTTCGGTTATCGCTCTTCAAATCATCCCAATTAGACCGTCATTCCCTTGGAAAAGAGGATCTCATTCAGCGCGTTGCGAAGTTAAGATACGTGACTTAGTCGAAGGTTTTCAGTTATCTACACGTGGTAGGAGATCCTCACTTTTGTGAGGATGACGAATATATTGTGAGAGAAGGGTTTGGAATAACCAACAAGCTTTTGTCTTAAAACATGCCAGCTCAGTAAAGACATCAGTAAAGAATGGACTCTGTCATTTTACTACTCCCACAAATAAAAACTAACCGTCATCCCCTTGAAAAAGGGGATCTTCATCAGCGCGTTGTGAACCTGTTCTAGTGCCATTCATTTCTATTTAAGTGAGTTACACGCGTTGAACGATCCTCGGCTGCACAAGGATGACGCCCTAATTGGGACGAGTTAAAGATCGACGGGTTAAGAGGTCCCGGCCCAAAGGTTTGGCGTAGATAACTCGAGCTAATTCAGAAATTCTCGAAAACTTTTCGGGCCACGAACCGGCTCTTTGGAATATTCCAGAGAGCCAAACTGAAGTTATTCTGAATAATTAGTTGTAGCCTTCATTGTTAAGGCTGTTTTCAACTAAAAGCGCATTTTTTCACCTTGTGTAGGGAAGATGAAATTTACGCCTAAGTTGTTAACTTCATCCAACTGAGTTTGGATGATTGTTTTTGGGTCTTCACCTTTTCTTAAGCTGTATTTTATATGGCTAACTACAATATTGAGCCCCTCAAGGCTACCCTCTCCACTGAGGTCTTCTAGTCTGCTAAGCTCTTTCATTAGCCAGTTTGGAGTTAAGTGGCCAAATAGTGATTTGTCAGGAGTGCTGTTAGTAAACGACACTTCGATTACCATGCCTTTCAATTTACCTTCTTTTACGTATGGGGCGATTGTCTGCCAAACATTATCTAAGGCGGATCCTTTCTCAACTAAGTCAGGTCCAGTGTCACCAAAGTAGATAAATGCTTCGCCTTGTGGATTTTTCAACAAGAAAGCGGTGGAGCGTCCGCCAGAATGTTTTAATGGAAGTGCTTTAACTTGCAATGACGTATTGGCAACGGGAAGCCATTGTTGTTCAGGTAGGTTGATGTAGCTGTATTTGTTGAGTTTGTAGCCTCTACCATCATTACCAAAGTTTGGCCATGCTGACCAATTAAAGTAATTGTCCATCAAGGCTTGGTTTGTTGCTTCAAGCCCATAAATTGGTTTATTTGAATCATCAGGTGATGAGATAATTAAGCCCGCTACATGGTCCAAGTGAGCGTGACTCACAAAATAGCCTTTCACCTTTTCACGTAGTAAGTATCCTACCTTGGTGTAAGGTGACTTCTCAGGAACAACGATATTATCAAACGTTCCTTTCTCATTCGCTACAATGAGGCCGTTGACAATAGTGCCTGCATCTAGCAAAACGTAATTGCTGTCATGTTCACTTTTGAACATGAAAGATGTGAGGTTACCATCTTGGATACCTCCTTTACTTCCAAGAGTAATGGCTTCGAAGCTCTGTGCAAATGCCCCGCTGTAGAGCATGGATGAGATGACCAAGGCTAAGCTTTTTTTCCACATGATGATTCTAACTCCTGAAAAAGTGGATGTTCAATTAAGGACAGGTGGTTATTAGGTTAGTTTGTAGTGGCATAGTTAATTATCTTCTTGCTGAACAATATAAAGCAAGAATGTGTCTCTATTTTTGCAGGTCAGGCGGTAAGCAGCATGACCTAAATCCGACATTCCTCATCTTCGAGTTGGTTGACGTTATGGTTGCCTAGCTAAGAGTTGTTAAAAATCGAGCTTGTATGCACACGGCGGGCTTTGGCGTGCTACTTCGTATGACAAACAAAAATAACCGTAATCCCCTTGAAAAGGGGATCTTCAGCAGCGTGTTATTAATAGTCAATGGCATGGTAGTACGCCTAGTTTTTTGTTGGTTCAGCTTACATTTATATACATCATTTGTTACCCATTTAGATAGCAGATTGGCTATGATGATAGTCAATCTTGTCAGTGTTCTTGATTTATCAATAGTGGGCACAATAGTTAAAGAAAGCCCCGAGAAGCGTTACAATACTCGAGTTGCGACATCGCAACATGGGATACCCATTCACAGCAAACCTTAAAGTAGCCGCCTATGTCTAAAGATTATGGTTTCACCACAGAATACACCCTCGACAAAGCCTTTTTTGCCGAGTGTTATGATCAAACTAGTCGTCCAGTTAAATTTCCAAAAGCTTATGTAAAAGGCATGCTTTTTCTTCTATTTGGCGTAGTTTTGTTAACATTTGAGTTATTACCCAGCGGTTACGTTGGTTGGTTTTTTATTGTTTTGAGTGTTATTGAGGCGCTCAGTGTTTATTTTAAAAGAACTTGGTGGTTATGGCGACAAACACTTAGTATGAGCTCTGGTGGTAAGGTGGTATTTCAGGCTGATTCTAAGGGTGTGAGTTATAAGAGCGGTAAAAATACTCGAAGCATCGCGTGGAGTGAAATCGACCAACTTCAACAAAGCGATTTAGGGTTTATTCTTCATATTGGAAAACAGCGTCAATATGTCAGTAAATCTTGTTTAAATGATGAAGAAATCGCGTTCATTGTTGAGCAGCATGAAGCATCAAGAACGACCGAACGTTAATGTGTGAAAAATAATTCTAACAATGAATTTTCCTATCATCTATGCATAAAACAATATCGCTATCGACAGTATCAAAAAAGGTAGCGGAGAGTGGGTTAACGCAAAGTATGTTGAGAAAAGGTAGCTGCTTGGATAATGCTGTTGCTGAAAACTTTTTTGCTTTACTCAAAACCGAGATGTATCACAACCAAAGCTTTGAAGATGCCGATGCTCTGATAGAGCAAATCAAAGAGTACTACAATACCAAACGTATAAAAGTGAAACTAAAAGGCCTGACTCCGATAGAATATCGAACTCAGGCCTTAAAAGCCGCTTAGCAGAAATGTCCAACTTTACGGGGTCACTTCATAGCTAGGCTTTGAATTAGAAAAGGCGATTAGTCGTGACTGTTGTCTAGTTTATAAAATGTTACCTTGGCATAATCGTCATCGTTACTTGAATTATCTTGTAGATAAATACCGGCTTTAAAGTACATATAATTGTCAGCATCGTCATAACCACTGTTTGCCATGTTAACTTCTTTTGCCGCGATTTCAGCGCCATTTTTACTCAATACCACAATCAACTTATCGCCCTCAACCGTAATGGAATAACTGAACGTTTCATCCAATGCAATCCCTGAACTTGGGTTAGAGGTGCTATCTAAATTACCACTGCTATCGACCATATTACCGAGTAGGTTGTACCAAGTTTCATCCCCGCCACTTGCCTTAGAAGTCTCATGAGCAAAATAGACGGCTCCGTTGGAGTTACCCGGAAGCTTGTGATAATACAAGCGGATAGGTTCATTTTTCTCTGCGTGGATTTGTCCCACCACAATACGACCGACCTGCTCTTCATTTGATGACGTTGTTGTCACATGGTTGATGGCAAGTGTGGCATTCATTTGGCCATCAATGCCTCCCCATCCGTTTTGGTCACTTGTTGGGATAGATGAAAATGCCCAATTGTTTTCTTTGCCTGACGTTGATTTTGATGTGTCACCACGACGAAGCATCTCGCGCAACTCCGTACGGACGTATTTAGTACCACTTGATGTCGTCACGCCTTTCACTGGGGTATAAAACACCATGCCGCCGTCGCTACCAGTATAAAAGAACTCATCTTCATAGCGGTCATCGAGCGCGTTTTCTTTTACGGATGTCGCGTAGCCGTCACCCTCATCGATAGGGATGCTTAAATACCAGTCAAGCAGGTCAAAATTTTCAGAAGGTGCGACGTTAGGGTCTAGGTTGGTATTCTCTGAGCTCGAGTTACCAAATATCGCCACTTCCTTAATATTGGTCCAAGTGCTGCCTGCGGTGTTCTCGAATATTTTAATACGAACCCAGCGGGCAGATATATCCGTAATATCGTAGTTTTCGTAATAAGTTGAAGTACCGCTGCTGCTGCCCGAATAGACTTTGTCCCAAGTACTTGAACTCTCGTCTGCAAGTGTTCGGATTTCGAATCGATAAGACTGGGTGTCACCCTTGCCCCATGCGATATCGAGATCTTCTACTTTTTGTACCGATCCCAGATCCAACACGAGGTTGACGACACCTTCTGCCGCCCATCGTGACGACCAATCAGTGCTGCCATCGATCGCGTTCGATGCCGGATAACTATTATGAGCACCGCCCCAATCAGAAGCGCTTTCGATGAGCAAAGGAGCGGCGGTGGATCCTGTGGATACTAAAGCAGTAAGTAGCAGTGATGGCGTTAATTTATGCAGCTTAAAAATCATACAAAACCTTCCTGGTTTTTGTTATAGACATTGGCGTTTCAAAGCTAATCGATTACATTTTAACTACACAAACCCAGAATAAAATAATCATTTCCTGGTAAAACTTGAATGTAACTTACTAGCAAATATGAATTTTTCTATCGTACGTATCATAGGGTTCAGATAAATACTAAAATTAGCGTAGCATATATCATTCTGGTGGCGAGGTTGCTTGTGTCGCATATTTGCATTCAAATAATACAAATGTTGAATGTTTGTTAACTCATCACACCTTATTATGTCTTATTAAATTTGTTTTCATAAAAATTGAGGGGTTGATGGAAATAGCGGTTCTTCCAGAATGGTTAGCGATTCTATCGGCTTGATAATCTTAACATCAGTGGTGCTTTGATTATTCAGAATTACTGAATAATCAATTTTGTTTTTAAGTCATTATCAATTGAAACAAAACCAATATACTGAACCCTCTAGCCGTCAGTGTGATTTAAACGTGGCTTAAAACATCGATGAACTATGTGCCGTTCGAGGATTATGATGAGTAAATTATTTGAAAAAACAGAATTAAAAACGTTAGACCTAAACAACCGTGTTGTTATGGCACCAATGACTCGCGCTCGATCCAGTCAACCCGGTAATATTCCAAACGAAATGATGGCCACTTATTACACACAACGAGCCTCGGCTGGTCTTATTATCTCTGAAGCAACTCAGATTTCAGATGATTCGCAGGGCTATTCATTTACGCCTGGTGTTTATACGGATCAACAGGTTAAAGGTTGGCAAATGGTGACGAAATCGGTCCATGACGCGGGGGCGGCTATGTTTTGTCAGCTCTGGCATGTGGGCCGAGTGTCTCATCCGGTTTTCCAAAAAGGCCAGTTGCCTATTGCGCCTTCAGCGCTTGCGCCTGTGGATACCCAAGTTTGGATTTCTGACGAGCACGGAAACGGCGATATGGTGGATTGTGTGTCACCGCGAGAGATGACGCAGGCTGATATTGATCGCGTGATTGGTGATTTTGCTAATGCGGCAAAAAGAGCGGTTGAAGCGGGTTTTGATGGAGTGGAAATACACGGTGGCAATGGTTATTTAATCGACCAATTTTTGCGAACCAATTCTAACAAGCGAACTGACAACTACGGTGGTTCTCGTATGAATCGCGTAAGGTTTCTTATTGAAGTTGTTGATGCTGTTATTGATGCCATTGGTGCCGACAAGGTTGGTGTTCGTCTTGCGCCATTCATTACATTCAAAGATATGGATTGCCCTGATATTGTCCCGACAATTCTTGAGGCTTCAACACAGCTGCAAAACCGAGATATTGCCTATCTGCATTTGTCGGAAGCCGATTGGGATGATGCACCCGTTATCCCTGAGCAATTTCGAGTTGAACTACGTGAACGGTTTAGCAATGCGATTATTGTTGCTGGGGGTTACACCACCTCAAGTGCGGAAGACGTATTAAATAAAGGGTATGCCGATTTGGTGGCGTTTGGTCGCCCATTCGTCGCTAACCCAGATTTAGTGTTGCGCCTGAAAAATAAAAATGAGCTCGCTCAATTAGATGGCGCGACGTTGTTTGGTGGTAACGATATCGGTTATACCGATTATCCCATCGCGCGGTAGCTTCATCGAACATTGATTTCCTAGGCCAGTTTTGAGTGATTCGCTGCTCTTGACTGGCCAAATTGCCTTCGCAAACCCTCCAATTTCTATTTGAACGAATCGCGTGGGCGGTGACTTCCTCCTGTCTTGTATCTGCCTTTGTGCTCAGTTTCTCTTCGTTTACTCGCAACCGTACTCAATCCCTCTTTGATTAAAGTGATGTGCTATTGATAATAATATGGTTGACAATATCAACGATTGGCAATATAGTTGCCTTTATCAACCTTATTGTTCATCCCTTGGAGGGAAATAATGAATACGAATACAGTTGTTCACTCAGATATTTCAATGTTGAGCCCAGCGAAAACGCCGCTCGGTTATAAGGTTGTTGTGGTAATAGGGATGATGATGTTGATGGGAGGGTCACTGACAGGAGTCATGACCTACGTCAACGTCGGTTACTCGGATGCTTTCGTTTCCGATTGGCTTCGCTCATTTCTTACCGTTGCAGTAACGGTAATGCCGGCCGGAATGTTCCTTATGGGGGTCATGACTAAGCTATTCGAGCGCCTAATGCCGGATTCTAATGAGAAAAAGAGGAATCTTGCTATTGGCATGAGCATGGCGGTTGTCATGGAATCCTTAATGGCATTTACCACCGCACTTAACAATATTGGTTTTTCAGATCCCTCGGCGTTTTTATCGGCTTGGTTTAATGGATTAGTGGCAGCATTGCCTGTCGCACTGGTGCTAATGACGGTGATATCAATCACGGTGAAGCCGAAACTTGAACGATTTTTGAAGAGCTAGCGCGTGGCTAGCCTCCAAATAACGAGTATGTATAAATAATGTAAGAAACAGAAGGTAATGAATATGATGATTAAAACAAAAAAAGAGACATGCTACCGCGTAACTATTGAAGAAGTGACTGCCGATCAAGAGGTTGGAAAAACACTGCAGTTTGAATTTGAAGATAGAGAAGACGTATTTAATGTGGTTGATAAACTAAAGCAGGGTAGTGGACTTGATGACGCCACCGCCACCAAAATGGGTGTCGCATTACGCCTATTAGGGCCGGTAATGATGATGAATCGCAAGCATCCTTTGTTCGCTGACTTTATGCCGCACTTTAAGACGTTTATGCAAAACCTGAAGAGTACAGTGAAGGCTGCAGTAAAAGATAAGTAACCGTTTTAAGCGGGATTCTTTGCGAGTCGTCATTGCCTAATGAGAGCCAAAATGTCACTTTGGCTCTCATTTTAACAGTAATAAAAGCGATATTTTTAGATAAAACCCGCTAGCCGATCAACGGCATACCAATCAATTTCCCATGTAAAAACATCACAAAGCTGACAGTAAGCGCGATGCCAATAATGACCGCAATGACATCGTTAAATCCAGACTCCGGTAAGCTTGGAATCGCCCTCTTTTCTCTTTTCTTCATTGAGATGATATCAAGCACTGCCCAGATCAAAAAAGAACTGAAGAGAATGACATCGGCAAGCGTTCCGTTCACAAGCAGGTGACAGATAGCCCAAATTTTTACGGCAAGAAGCTGAGGATGCTTGGTAATGCGACCAATTCTTCCAGGGAAGTAAGGGGCAACAAATAGCACCATAGCAAATAGCATTCCCAAGTAGGTAATATGACGCAGCCAATAAGGGGAAGAGTATAAAATCACAGGGTCAAAACGAAGGGCCGCATATCCTTTCGCGATTAAGATAATACCGACAATGGATACGATCGAATAGAAGCCTTTCCACATTAACGTGTTTTTGGCAGCAAGCCGATCGCGCGAGTCTTGTGCAAAGATTGAAATAGAGTGGATCCCAAGGAACAGGATTAATCCAATGATTAATAAGGCCATGACCAATATCCTTTTGTTGAAAAACGAGGTTTACCTACTGAGTATTATGATCCTTACCGTTCTTAATTGAGATTACAACCATAGCGTAATGATTTTGGTTAATAGGCTAATTATCATTAGTTGATCGT
Source organism: Vibrio sp. 10N.261.51.F12 (assembly GCF_041471725.1). Lineage (NCBI taxonomy): Bacteria > Pseudomonadati > Pseudomonadota > Gammaproteobacteria > Vibrionales > Vibrionaceae > Vibrio > Vibrio sp. 10N.261.51.F12. The sequence goes on from NZ_JBFROV010000037.1 coordinate 132,993, forward strand.
ACGAAAAGTTATGGCGAAGTTGACGTCACCCTCAGTTAAAACCGCGCACTCGCGGTACAGTAGGCATTAAAAAACATCAATCGTTTACGAGATTAGGAGTCGATAGCGTGTTGAATTTAGCCACAATAGGGTCAAACTGGATCACGGAGTGTTTTGTCGAGGCCGCGTTAGCATCGGGCGTGTACCAATTGGTTGGGGTGTATTCTCGAGATATAGAAAAGGCACAGTTGCTGGCCGATAAGTATCTTGCTCCTCATGCTTACGATAATTTAAATCATTTAGCTCGAGACGAGCGTATTGATGCGGTATATATTGCCAGTCCTAACTCTCTGCATTTTGAGCAATCAAAAATGATGTTGGAAAGTGGTAAGCACGTTATATGTGAGAAACCACTGGCGTCAAACGTGCAAGAAGTACGAGAGCTATATCGTCTCGCCGAAGAGAATAATGTGGTTTTGTTTGAAGCCTTTAAGACTGAATATCTTCCCAACTTCGCGGTGGTTCGCAATGCTTTGGGGCGGGTAGGGCCAATGACGCATGCCTTTTTCAACTATTGCCAATATTCCTCTCGGTATCAACGCTATTTAGATGGGGAACAACCGAATACGTTTAATCCTGCATTCTCAAATGGTTCAATCATGGACATTGGGTATTATTGCATTGCCGCGATGGTGAGCCTGTTTGGACGACCTCGCCATGTGTCGGCGCGTGCAGTACTGCTTGACTCGGGCGTCGATGGTGCCGGTCACGTGAGCTTAGATTATGGCGATTTTATCGCGACTGTACAGCATTCGAAAACCTCAAACTCCAAGCTGCCCAGCGAGATTCAAGGAGAGGCGGGAAGCCTGATATTGGAAAACTTCCCCGAAGGAAAAACCGTCACTTTGGCATTAAACGATGGGTCCAGCCAAGACCTAACGTTAGATCAGCATGAGAATACAATGGTCTATGAAGCGCTTCACTTCCATCAACAAGTTAAAGACGGAAGCGCGGATAAGTCGGCAATAGAAAGGTCGATCATCACCGCAGAGGTGCTAACCGAAGTGAGACGACAAACGGGGGTACAATTTCCTGCCGATGGTATTTAAGAGGTTTTGTTTGTTAAGCCAGTCCAGTGACATAGTTGGATAAAAAATAGAGAGCATCATGCTCTCCATTTTCCTGTTGATAGGTGGCGTACGTTATAACTCAGCACCATATATATCAAATGTGAAGTACTTGGCTGCGATTTTATCGTAGGTACCGTTGGCACGAATGGTATCAATCGCTTGGTTAAATTTCTCAGCAAGCGCTTTGTCTTGTAATCGGAGTGCTAGCGCCGTGCCTTCTCCAATGTAGGCCTTGTCGGTGACGGCTTTGCCTTTGAATTCAAATGATGCACCTTCCGGTTTTTCTAGCAATGCCAAAGCGAGTTGATCGGAGTTGCCAAATGTGGTGTCAAGACGCCCATTTTGAAGGTCTAGGTACACCTCATCTTGTCCTGAATATCGTTTAATATCAGCGACGTCGGCAAAGTGGTCGGTGACGTAGCGATCATGAATTGTCCCTTGCTGAACCCCAATCGTCTTACCGGTTAAACCAGCTTTATCTGTGGTGAAATCAGCGCTCTTTGCTGCCACAAAGCGGGCGGGTGTTTGGTAGTACTTGTTGGTAAAAAGTACCTTGCTCTTTCGCTCTTCAGTGATTCTCATTGAGGCCATGATGACGTCTGATTTTCGAGCTAATAGACTAGGAATGAGCGCGTCCCAGCTTTGAGAAACCCATGTACAGTCGAGTTTTGCTTCCTCGCATAGCGCGTCTGCAATTTCGATATCAAAACCAACAGGTGTCCCTTCATTGTTCTTATAGTTGAATGGCGGGTAAGTAAAATCTGACGCGAGTCTGATTTCCTTAGCTTGTACCGCCGAGCATAAGAGAGCGGTAATGCAGGCAAAACTTAGTGCGATTTTTTTCATGGAAACGTCCTTTTATTGAGCCTGTACTGTGCGGCTTTTAGAATAATGAGTGAGTGTTTCAATAACTTCGATCATGCTTTCTTTGCTGCCGATCGTAATTCGTACACACTGTGATAAAGCGGGTTCGTGGCTTTGGTTTCTTGTCACGATGCCGTTTTCTAAAAGAACGGCAAATAAGTCGATGTTTTCTTCTACCTTCAGCAACACAAAGTTGGTCGCGGATGGAAAAATTTGTTCGATGAAGTCAAATGACAATAAGGCATGGCGAAACCATTCACGAGTTTCAATGAGTGATTGCGTTGCGTCCGATACGGTCTTGAGCCCCTTAGGTGATAGCGCATCGAGCACGATGCTGGCTGAACAGTCTGGCATTGGGTAAGGGGGAATCAATTTGGCGACGTATGCCATGACTGCGTCACTGGCTAAGATAAACCCACAGCGCACGGCTGCCAAACCAAAGGCCTTTGATAAGGTTCGAATAACCACAAGGTGTGGGTACGATTCGATTAAGTCAACAATAGAAGATTGAAGCTCAAATTCTATATAAGCCTCGTCGACAACGACTAATGACGATTGTTGAGTCCCCTCCAGTACCGCAACGATGTCCTCTTTTGGGATAAGGTTACCGGTTGGGTTGTTGGGAGAACACAAAAACACAATATTGGTGTGTTGTGACTGGCGGATAATCTTGTCAACATCGAGATTAAAATCAGGAAGTAATGGTACATCAAGTGTTTTGATGGCGAGCGCATCAGCACAAAATTCATACATGGCATAGGTCGGTGAGCAGATTAAAATCTGATCATGTCCCGGTTGGCAAAATGTACGAATCAATAAATCAATGGCTTCATCTGCGCCGCGTACGGCCAGTGTCGCAGCTTGAGTATTAGCGTAGCCTTGATAAGCGCTGGCGATATCTTGAGGCAAAAAATCAGGGTAGCGGTTGTAGCTTTCATTAGGCTGTTCAGGATGCAGAGAGTGCTCCAATTCATTGGCATTTAACCAGATTCGACCATTGCCACCAATGCGTCTTGCTGACTGGTATGGTATCAGTTTTTTTACCGCCTCAGGTACTAGGCTTGCTACGAGATCGGTCAATGTCCTTTCCTTTTTGTAAATACTCAATCATTTATAATGGGTAATAATTTATTTTTTGGTCATTATTTAGAATGATTATTCGTAAATATCCCTTGATGTCTATTAGTTAACCAAAATGTAGTTGAAATAAGAATCGAAATAAATACATACTAGCCATGATAATAATTCATATCTAAGGTGTCAGGCGAGTATGAAGAAACCACTACCATCAACCAAAACATTGCAGTCTTTTCTAGCGACGGCAGCACACCTTAACTTCACGCATGCCGCCAACGAGTTGAATTTGACGCAAGGGGCGATCAGTCGGCAGATTCAGTCGCTGGAGACGCATATTGGTAGTGAACTGTTTTTTCGGCACGCAAGAGGTCTGAGCCTGACGCCAAAAGGTCAGCGACTCGTGCCGTTGATAGAAGACGCTATTCATCATTTGCAATCTGCGTTGGCGCAGGTATCTGACTCGCCATCTAAGGTTCGGTTGAATGCACCAAGTTGTATTACGTCGTGGTTGTTACCACGGCTCATGACTTTTCAACAAGCGTACCCTGATATAGACGTTGAGCTTACCTCGACGATTAAACATGTCTTTGAGCAAGACTTTGACTCATTTGACGCTGTGATCGCCTACGGAAAATCCCCCAAACAAACGACGTTAATGAGTCAGTTATTGTTTGAAGAACAGCTGGCACCGATTTGTCGAGCGGATAAAATTAGGCAAGAAGACAAAATAGAGAACAGTAGCAATGTGATTATGCCAGATAAGCTGCACCATTATACCTGGCTTCATGCCAACACTGAGCAAAGTGATTGGAAGTTGTGGCTTAGCCATATACAAAAAAGGCAGCTTAGTAATTCGTCAAATCAACATTTTGCCACACTTGATCAAGCGATGAACGCCGCGCTGCAGGGGTTTGGTATCGCGATTGGGGACGTTACACTCGCCGCTCAGGATCTCGAGCTTGCTCGAGTGGTAAGAGTGAGCGAAGAAACCGTATTTTCTGGCAGTGGTTATCATCTTATTCAGCCTAAAAATCGCCAATCGAGTGGTTTGTCATTGCTGGTGGCATGGCTAGGCGAAGCGAATAGCTAGGCAAAGAGAATCGTTTGTCGGCGAACATAGGCATGAATAACAGCGCTACAGACAACAACGAACCAGAAATGAATAAACAACCTGATTCAGTGATGAAATGACTAACCATTTCGACATTTTCCCCTCATAATGCGCGTTTAGTTGTCGTCACTTCGACAAGCCTGGCAACATTCGACATCGCCTTATTGGAGCTGCGATGACGTATGCCATTAAATAGGTATTAAAAAATGCACTACATGAGTTTGCAATTAGACGCGCAAGCACAACAATTTGCCGATGAACTGCTCGATGGGTTAGAAAATCAAGATGGGTGGATTAAGATGACGGCTCGGTATGCCGCATTGATCGATACTCGGCTTTCTGAGAGTCAGTATGTTGGGACGGTTACGTGGTTCAGTGATGAAGACTACATTGAACACCATATTGAGTACACCTAAAGAATTCACCCTTTAGCATGATTTGCAATCACCCCCCGATCACAGGAATAAGGTGATTGCGTTTAATATTAGTGCCAATGCGTTACATATGCACGCTTGCTGAAAAGGGTGTAATTAGCTTATTTATAACCAGCGCGATATCAAGGGTAGCTAATCAACGTTGAGGAAAAAGGATTTACTCATAAAAGAGTAAATAACCAACTGACCCGCCATAATAGAACAAAACATCAATAGCGCGGAAAGCCCGATATTGGGTGTCGCTAGCACCGATGTTTCAAAGAACGACTCACTGGCGCCGACCATAATTCGGCTGCCAGGCACTAGAATTATGATGCCTTGAACAATATAGACAATGGGCGGAGTCCCTCTCATTTTCCCGACGAGTAGCCCGTAAAGAGTAATGAGCATCGAGCTTATCCAAGTTCCAACGATCCAGTCAGGGGTAATCCAATGAGGTCCCCACATTCCAATGATTGCTGCAGGTAAGCTTATCGCAATATCCTTTGCATCAGCGTTAAAAATCACGCCAATACCAGTAGAAATACCAACCAGAGCAACGAACTGCGTAATTGGAGGGATCTCGTTGATATAATTGGTGACATCAGGCGTTGAAATAAACAATCTAGAGATCGTAAGTCCCAAAACAATACCAATAAAAAGCTTCATGATGACAAAGCCACTTTGTGCAAGAAGTTCAATGCCCGAACGGTAATCGTTAACAGAAAAGCTTGCGAGCGCATTGGTAATAGTGAGACCAGGGATAAATAGCACCACAGATGATATACAAAGCGCCAAAACGGGTAAATCAGGCGCGTAGCCAGACGCAATACCGACAACAATACTTGCGATGAGGGCGACAATGAACTCGGTCAATATAGCGCTTTTATGAGTCAATTGGCATTGTATCACCCAAGCTATTAGCCCTAAAAATACCGACAATAACACCGCACAATAGGTACTCCCAACGAGCATTAAATAACAGGGTGGAAGTAAGATGTTGGCAATGCCAAGAGTGTAAAAAGAGTAACGACCCACCACCGTTATTGGCGAGTGGTTCTTCAGCGAACGTAGTGTACTTACCAATTGTCTTAGGTTAACAGAGGGCGGGGTCTTGTTCTGTATAACGACGCTCTGATTCGGTTTCTCAATGATAGCCATAATCTTACTTGGAGTGACATCAATTGTAGCCTCAACCCCATGCTTTGATGCGTATTGCTCGGTGTACTTTGACACTGAATAGGGGGCGCACCCCGATTGATGCAGGTGATCAGCGAATTCTAGGATTGGTTGAATGACGTCGTGAGTATTGGTTGTTGCCATTATGGAATCACTTGTTTTGAAAACGGAACGTTAAGTTTTATCTCATTACCAATGAATGGAATATCTCGAGTTAATATCGTGTTAGAGCCAGTATTGAGCTTTGTAATGCGCGACACGTTATGAGTGTTGATTGGTCTTCTCATAACCGTCGCTAACATTGGTGCTTAATCGTTTTTATCGATTAGCTACAGAGAGGCCTCTCGTCTAATTGGTCGACCCGCCATCACATCTAACCGCATTTCACCTTTTTCGATAATAGGTTTGCCGTTTACAAGGACATACTCCATACCGGTGGAAAGGGATGTTGGCTTGGTGTAGGTCGCCGTATCACGCAACGCTGTAGAATCAAAAATGACTAAATCAGCATCTTTCCCTACTTGTACGCGGCCTTTATTTTTCATTTGAGGAATGGAATTTTCTAGAATTCTACAAGCATTTAAGCTCGTTTTTTCCATGGCTTCGATAAGTGAAATAGCTTGATAATCATTAACATATTTACTGACGAAGCGAGCGAAGCAACCCGTTGATCTTGGATGGGCAAAAGCATTGTCTGGAAGAGGCCATACGTGACCCTCAATAACTTTGCCTTGATCGTCAGCCCAAGGCATGGCGTCGGAAGCGATTGCTGCACCAGGAAATAATACAGAACGGTCCATTTTTTTACGGTCGTCTGGGTTCTCATCAGGTTTCAGGAAGTGCATGACGACAATAGATCCTGGAGCGCTGTTTTGAAGATCACTGATTTTGTCTTGTGTCAGCGTTTTACCATTCATTTCCATGTAGCTTGCACTTGGGACTCCCCAGCGTTCTAACCAGTCATCACCTCGAAACACTTCAGCGCCGACCACCGAAGAGCCGGCCCCGTATGGGTAAGCCTCTGTGGTGACGTGTATACCACGATCAATCGATGATTGAATGAGGTCGGCACAATCTTCAATGTCGCCAACAGAGGTACTATTTAGATGACAGATGTGCATATGCGCGCCGGTTGTTGCCGCTAAGCTGATGAGCTCTTGATAAGCTTCAAAGCTTGATTTTGGTTCTGAGTTGTTCAAATAGCGAACATGCGTAAACGTTGGGACATCATAACGTTTGGCTAGTTTTGCTAACTCATAATATTCTTTGTGGCCATAGCCTGGTGCATAACCTGCGTTGACTCCAATCCCCAGCCCTCCTTCTTTCAGCCCTTGTTCAACAAGCGTTAGGATCTGATCGAGCTCCTGCGATGTGGCAAGCGAATTTTGCCAATTACTTTTCGAAAACGCTTTTTGGAACCACGCGATAGTGCCGTCAAAAGGAGGCATATCCTGCTCTTTAGCTGTGACACGAGCGTAAGTCCACGCAACAGAAGCCCCATAGTTAATAGGACGACCTTCTTGGGCGACATTGTCATAAAACTTGCCGATTGGCAGTAAGCCCGATTCCATTTCTAGTGCAGTTGTTACCCCATCATAAGCCTGAGCACGTGCCGCGGGCAGTTGTTGTCCGTGGGCGTGCATATCAATAAAACCAGGGGCAACGACTAACCCCTGTGCATCAATAATGTTCTTTCCTTGTAAGGGCTCTGTAGAGATCGCAGCGATGCGGTTGCCCTTGATGCCAATATGACGAATCGCATCTAAGTGTGTTTCTGGATCAAGCACGCGACCATTTTCGATGACCAGGTCAAAAGGACCATTTTCATTGGGCAGTATAGTAATTGGTTGATTAGAAAAATCGGCAGCCTCAGCATGTAGCACAGACGTAAATGGTAACGTTGCGGCACCTACTGCTAATTGCTTGAGCATGTGGCGTCTGGACTCGTTAGTGAGAGCCGGTTGTGTTTGTTCAAGATCAGCGTTTTCTTTCATCACTTTTGCCTATTACATAATCGAATGTTGGTGTCCGAAATTAGACAAAATCGTGAAATTCATCAAGGTCATTTTACGCCACTAAGCCCCACCCGCCGACGTGATGATAGGGATGATATAGCCATGAAATTCTGAAAGTCGAATGGCGTAATATGACCTAGGATAAGGTGTTTGTAACTCTTATAGTAAGCCTCATGAACACATAACATATGAGACGACGCATGACGAAGAAACCCATTCCAGTGACCCTCCTCGCTGGCTTTTTAGGAGCGGGTAAAACCACGCTACTGAATCATATATTGACCAATGCTAATGGTATGCGCCTCGCGGTTATCGTTAACGATTTCGGTTCGATTAATGTTGATGCAGAGCTTGTTAAATCAGAAGATGACAACATGATTGCACTGGAGAACGGCTGTATCTGTTGCAATCTTGCTGAGGGGTTAGTGGTTTCTGTCATGAGGTTGCTCGCGTTAGAGCAACGACCGGATCATATTATTGTTGAAACGTCAGGGATTGCTGAGCCGAAAGAGGTCGCTCATCAATTCGAGGATCCTGAACTCCAGCAACATTCACCACTTAATGCCATCATCACTACAATCGATGCTGAAAATGTATTGGCACTAGAAGGATCGATGGCTTCGCTTGCCGAACAGCAAATTCAAGTGGCTGATATTGTTTTAGTGAACAAAGTGGATCTCGTGGATGACTCAAAGCTAGAAAAAGTTAAAGATTGGTGTCGCTCCCAAGCGCCGTTTGCCAAGTTGATTGACATCGAATTTGGTCAGGTTGATTTGCCGATTTTATTTGAGGTTCCTGACAGGGGAAGAGACCTATCTCTAATGACAGTGGAGGATGACCACCATCATGAAAAGTGTGGGTCTGACTGTCAGCATATCAAGCACAATTTTGAAACATTCAGCTTCGAAACTGAGCTTCCTTTGTCTTTACAAACACTGTATCCGGTACTGCAACGGTTCTCGATTGATGCTTATAGGATGAAGGGCATATTGAATTTAGCCGACCGACCTGACCATCGCTGTATCTTCCAGTGCACGGGGCAACGCGCAACAGTTACCGTAGGAGATCCTTGGTTAGAGCAAGAAAGCAAGGTAACTCGGTTGGTGTTTATCGGCCCTAAAGGGGGGCTAGATATGGATGAAATGCAAAGAAAGCTAGAGTCGTTGGTGGTTTGATACCGCTGGAATGCATGCGAACTTATTTATGAGTGTTCGTTACGACCAAAGACAAATAGAAGGCCAATGACAATGTCGAAACTAAGAAATGAATCCATGTTAGATACCGAGCTCGATCACAACAAACGAAGAACATTGAAGACCTTGGCTGTCGGCGCGGCGGCGATTCCGTTCGCATCTGTTGTATACGCTGATGGTAATCAATTGATAGAACAGCCCCAACTGCTACCAAATGAACAAGGTCCATTTGATCTTGTTATCGAAAATGGCCGAGTATTAGACCCTGAAACTGGGTTAGATGCCGTACGTAGCATCGGTGTAAAGGGCCACCGAATAGCGGCTATTTCCAAGAGCAAGCTCAATGGAAATAAAGTGATTGATGCGGGAGGTTTAGTCGTCGCTCCTGGGTTTATTGATTTACATGCACATGGCCAACAGCTCCCGGCTGCTCGTGCTCAGGCCTTTGACGGAGTGACGACAGCATTAGAAATGGAGTCTGGGCTTCTTCCCATTGGTCGTTTTTACGAAATGACGGCACAAGAAGGCAGACCGATTAACTACGGAGCATCGGCGGCCTGGACTTACGCAAGGGTGATGGCGAAAGAACAAGACATGCCAGCACCTGACGCGACGATCACTTGGTTTCAAAAAGCATTTGCTAAAAAGAACTGGCAAAACTCCCTAGCGACAGATGATGAACTCAAGCAGATCCTTGCACATGTTGAACAAGGACTGCAAGAAGGTGGTCTTGGTATTGGTGTCAATGCGGGTTATGCGCCTGGTTATGGCCATAAAGAATATTACGAAGTGGCTAAGCTTGCGAAGCAATACGAGGTTCCTACTTATACCCATGTCCGTTATGTAAATAGTGTTGAACCAAAGTCCAGTTTTGAGGCCTATCAGGAACTGATCAGTCTATCTGCTAGTACGGGCGCGCATATGCATATCTGTCATTTAAATAGCACGTCGGTTCAAGATATTGATGATTGCGCGGATTTGGTTCAATCTGCAATTGATAATGGCTTAGCTATTACGACAGAGGCATACCCTTATGGCGCTGGATCAAGTGCCGTCGGGGCTGAAATGTTTCGCGGGGATACATGGAAGAGTCGATTTGGTGTGCCCGATGCCAGTTATATGGAACTGAATGGACAACCGTTAACGCAGACAAAAATCGACGATCTACAAAAAAATGATCCAGGCGCAGTGGTTGTGATTCACTTTTTAAAACCAGACGACAACAAAGAAGACTTACGTAAAATGAAGCGCTCGGTCTTATTTCCCGGTGCCGCGATTGCTTCAGACGCCATGCCTTGGATGGACAGCACAGGGCAACTCATTGAGGGGGATATTTGGCCATTGCCAAACGATGCATTTGCTCACCCGCGGTCAGTCGGATGTTTTGGACGCTTTGTTCAGCAATACGTTAAAGACTACAAGGCTATTACCTTACTTGATGCCATGGAACGAACGAGCCTGAACGCGTGTAGAATTATTGAAGATGCTGTCCCTCAAATGCGTAACAAAGGCCGGATTCAGGTAGGTAAAGATGCAGATATCGTGGTGTTTGATTTCCAAGAATTTAAAGACCAGTCGACCTTCACTCAACCGGCTAAATTGTCGACAGGTATGAAGCATGTTGTCGTGAACGGTCAACTGATCATTGAAAATGAAGAAATGGATCTTAACTCAATGGCGGGGCAACCGATCCGTCGGACAAACCATGAATCTAAAACGTCACGTAGTTGAGAGCAGGCTAGGCACACCATTTAGTTAATAGGCCTGTTTGTGTCTTTTTAAGTAGAGAGTTGACACTCTCTACTGTTTTTAGACTGAGTGATTCGTGATTCGTGATT
>NZ_JBFROV010000037.1:144591-199114 GCF_041471725.1 Vibrio sp. 10N.261.51.F12
TTCGTGATTCGTGATTCGTGGTTATAGTGGATGTTTACGATACCTGACGAGAAGAATGGCTTAATTATTTGGCGTTTAGCGCTTGATACCTAGCAGGTGTTTGGCCAGTCCAGCCAATAAAAGCACGATTAAAGTTAGAAGGGTCATTATATCCACAACGCCATGCTGTTTCGCTAGGTGACAATCCCTCCTCGTTAAGCATTGATTTGGCTGCTTTGCAGCGAGACTTGTCCCTGAGCGCTCTAAAGCTGGTATTGTTCTCTGTTAATCGTCGTTGAAACGAACGAGCTGACATGTCTATCTGTTTGACAAACCAAGTGATATTGAACCAAGGAAGCGTCGCGTAGGTATCGATGAGATTTTTGATGTTATTTAACCAGTCTTTACCTGTAGACAGGGTATTGAAGGGGATAAAGTCGGCAGGTAAGTCGATTGACAGGGCACCATAAGGTTCACCAAAACTAAATTTAACAGGGGCGAAACTCTTGGGAAGGTTTTTGTTTAAATGAGCAGGAGAGCTCATGAGCACTTGATTCGGCTTCCAACTGGCACCATTAAATTTACGGCAAAATGATAGTAAAGCAAAACTGCGAAACCATTCTGCTTGATCGTAGCCGGGCATTGTTGGCCGGTATGCGCCGCGATGGCAAAGAAACCACTGCCCATTAATACATTCAACCCAAAGGACAATATGGCTACTGAACTCGGGCATGACCTCTATTATATGATGAATGGCACTTGCTAAATCGTCATAATTTGAGAGCGAACGGTCAAGATCGGGTGATATTTGTTGAATAGAGATTAAACGGCCAACTTCCAAGCCAATTTTCTTTTGGGTGGATGCGACCATGGCCATCAGAAAGTTCATGGCATGTTGTGTCGGAACCCAAGCGGATTTACTCGTAAGATCTTGAGGAATGTGGTGTTGACTTGCGATATCACGCCACGCAATGCCATGCTGTTCAAAATAAGCAATAAAGGGAATAAGATTATTGGTCTGGCTGATGTTAATTTTATTTGGCATCAGAATATAATCACCGATTTTTTAGTGGTAGCTTAGTTTGACTCTGAAATGGGTATCTGAACATCTTTAGCCATATAAATCGAAATTCTCAATACCAAATAGCTTAGTCATTAACTCAAGACTAAGCTACTCAATATTAATAATTTCAGTTATTTAAGACGCGTTGTTTTATTTGATTTGTTCTTTATTGCACGTGCGAAACGCAGGCGGCGCTCTGCAGAGCTTTGTTCATCTGAGTTGTTGCTTCGGCTTTGACGGTCTTTATAAGCTGGTTTGTTGTGCATTTTGTCTAGCAATGCATCGCGGCTAGCCGGTTCATAACCAGCAAGTTGAATACGCTTGATTCTTTGTTGAATCAGCTTTTCAATTTGTACTAGCGTTAGTTCTTCTTCGCGGCTTACAAAAGAAACAGCGTGACCTTGTTGTCCTGCTCGGCCGGTACGACCAATACGATGCACGTAATCTTCAGCTAGGAAAGGCATGTCGTAGTTAACAACGTGAGGTAGACCTTGAATGTCTAATCCACGTGCGGCCACTTCGGTTGCAACCATTACGCGTGCTTTACCTGTTTTGAACTCGTCTAATGCACGGCGGCGGGCACTTTGTGCTTTATCACCATGACAGAGCACGGCGTTAATGCCATCCAGTTTTAGCTCTTTAACCACTTCATTAGCGGTTTCTTTGTAGTTCACAAAAACCAGCACTTGTTGCCAGTTCTTTCTACCGATGAGCTCGGACAATAACTCACGCTTGCGAGTTTCATCTACTGGATAAACAACATGTGCGACGGTGTCGGCTGTTGAGTTTTCAGCACTCACGATGATGCGTTTCGGTTTCTTTAAAAGGTCTTGTGCTAATGCGTTCATTTGTGGTGATGAGGTCGCAGAAAACAGCATTGTTTGCGGATGGCGGCTTACCCCATTCATGATGGTACGAATCGCACTGATAAAACCCATATCCAGCATACGGTCGGCTTCATCAAAGACTAAAAAGTCTAGGTGGGCGAAACTGACGTTGCCTAGCTCAAGGTGTTCAATTAGGCGGCCTGGTGTTGCAACAAGAATATCAACACCAGCACTAAGTTTGCGCTCTTGAGAGGACATTTTCGCGCCACCAAACACAGCGGCAACCGAGATGTCGACGTATTTTGTGTAGCTCTCGATGTTCGCTGCGATCTGGTCAACAAGCTCACGTGTTGGCGCTAGAATTAACGCACGTACTTTTGCACGGCCACGTGGCTTCGGCTGCTCAACGATCTGCTGAATGATAGGCAAAGAAAATGCAGCGGTTTTACCGGTACCAGTTTGTGCGTGTGCAAGGATATCCTGACCACGACGAGCGTGTGGGATAGCTTGTTGTTGAACGGGCGTGAGTTTTTCGTAACCACACTCAGTTAGTGCGCGCACAATATCCGGTGAAAAACCTTGTGATAAAAATGACATTCTTTGTTCCTAAAAGCAGATGGCGGTTTTATATGGCTTTCATTTGAGAAAGAGAAAACAGCGGCTGACCAAAAATACGGTCGCTGATTATAGAGGAATAATCGGCGTTGGTCGTGACTAATTTTGAATGATCGAATGAAATTTGTACAGGAAAGGCGCTAACAGCCTGAAAAGAAACGTGTCACGGCATGGATGAATGCTACCAGCGTGCTTGTGACCCAAGGTATTGGATCGAAAAACACCTTGGTTAACGGTTTTATCACCGTGAATCATCGGTGATAAAACCGTTAAGGCGCACGTTGAATCAGCTAAGGCCGATAACTTGTATCGTTAGTACGATTTAACGAGCTCTAGATTTCCGCGTTAACGTCTATTTGTCGAATACATCTAATAAAGATGTTTTGTCTAACGGCAGGGTTTGACCTAGGCGGCTACTTTCCATCGCTAACTCAATGAGCTTGATGTTCCAAAGTGCATCTTTGGCACTGACGGGTGGGCACGAACCGTTCCGAATAGCGTTTGCTATTTCAGCAAAATATCCTTGATAGTGGCCCGGTTCGGTAGTGATGACTTCGACAGAATCGTCACGATACAAATGCCCGTAATGTTCAGGGTCTTCTTCTGTCCAATTTTTGTTGAGCGGCGAAACTCCGGCGATCAAACGTGCTTCTTGAGGGTCTACCCCCGTTTTCTCATAGCTTCCTTGTGTTCCTTTTACACTAAATCTTGGGTTGGGTCCGGCACTAAAAAGATCACCATGTAAGCTCGTAATGTGGTTTGGGTAATGTAAGACAACGTTAAAGTAGTCGACGTTGGATGAGCCTTCACGCAACATTAAGCATTGAGCGGTTACGGCATCCGGTAGGCCGAACAGAACCAACGCTTGGTCAATAAGGTGAGAGCCGAGATCGAAGAGAATACCGCCACCATTTGTGGTTTGTTCGCGCCAGCGCTGTCGGACCTCAGGACGAAAACGGTCAAAGTGTGATTCTATATACTTAACGTCACCGAGGCGCTGCTCTTCGATTAGTTTTTTAACCGTGAGGAAATCGCCGTCCCAGCGACGGTTGTGGTAGACACTTAGGACACGTTGCTGCTTTGCCGCCAACTCAATTAATGCTTCACCGTCTGATACCTGAGTGACAAATGGCTTTTCCAAGATGACGTGTTTGCCGTTCTCTAATGCTTTTTTTGCTAAATCAAAATGCACATCATTGGGCGCAGTAATAATGACCAGTTCAGCATCCGATTGGGTCAGAAGCTCATCAGCATTTTGATAGTGAGCGACATCGGGCCAATCCTTATTGACTAAGTCGGTTTGGCTGGTGCTGATCGCGCTAAGCTCAAATTCTGGCATGCTAGCAATAAAAGGGATATGGAACGTTTTTGCTGAAAATCCGTAGCCAATGATGGCCGTTTTAATTGGGGTCATGGTTATGCTCGCTGGCTCTTGATTGAAGGCGTGGTGAGGATCAGTTCAATATCATTGGCAGAAATGATATTGGCAATGGCGGCAGGTGGTGTTTTATCGCAAATGATGACATCAACCTGTTCAAAGCCACACACATGAAAAAAGTGTTGCTGGTCAAACTTGCTACTGTCGCAGACGAGTATGGTCATCTCCGCTTGAGCGATCATGGCTTGCTTCATCGAGGTTTCCAAATCACTGGTTGTCGATACGCCATGTACCGATAATGCACACACACCAATAAATGCTTTATTAATTCTATATTTTGTAAGCTGTTGAATAGCATACGTTCCCAATATTGCTCGATGAAAAGGATTAAACTCACCGCCTAATACGTGGACGCCGATGTTGGCGTCTGAATCTTTGGTCAGCGCTGACAAACCATCGACGGAATTAGTGACCACTGTAAGAGGCGCACGCAGGTAACTTGCCATCGCCGATAATGTGGTGCCTGTGTCCATTAAAATGAAATCGTTAGGATCAACAAAATTGGCGGCCGCTTGGCCAATATCCCGTTTTTCTTGGCTCATGGTTTTTTGTAGGTAAGCGGTGGCATGAGGGGTGATTGGTGCAGAAATTGCACCGCCGCGAATCCTTTGAATACCAGGTAGCTGGGTTAATTTGACGAGGTCACGCCTTGCTGAATCTCTTGAAATTTCAAAGTGCTGGCACAGATCATTTAATGTGATCTTTCGTTTTTGCTCTAGCAATACTTGAATTTCTAACAATCGTTCGTCTTGTGTCATTCGCTTATTATTACTTGTTTTGGTAAGTGATTGTGTGTGATTGTAAGGTGATATAAGTGATTGTGCACGTGGTTATCGATGTGAAGGTGACTGAATAATCTTGAATTAAGCCTGCCTCAAGAGCTAAATCTTAAGGCGCTATCTACCTTGATTTTAACCAATATGGAAAATAGTGTTCGACTGTCAATATAGTTTAGTTTGCATAAAATCGGTGAGGACCGCAGTGAAAAGCTGAAGTTTAATTTGTTGCTATGCTGAGCGGGGGGTCGACTTGCTTAAAGTGGCACTATCGAATGTGATTGAGTCTATGTTCTGGATACATTCTGATCTAAGTTGAAATTGGCATATCCATTAATAATCTGGATATGCCAATTTTTCATTCTACGGTTAGCTCTGTGGATTACTTAGCAATCCCTAGCGGTGAAAAGACGACGTACAAAATAACTACACCAACACAGATAATTGCGGCCATCGGTTTTGCAAACTTCCAATGCTCTAATTGAACGACATTCGCAAGTTTTGGTTGATATTCAGATGCACTAGGAAAGAGAGCCCCAATAATCAGCATCAGAATAGCTGTCGCGACAAATAGCACACCAGTCAAATGTAGAAAATGGATATCAAATTTAAACACAAACATCGATAGAATATAGCTGATCATAAAGAACGCAACTCCGATATTTGCAGCCATTGTTGGGACTCTTCGTGTAATAAAACCGACAACAATAATGGTACACATTGGTGCCATATAAAAACTGTTAATTGTCTGAAAGTATTGGAAGAAACCTTGTGGGGCATAATAGATAAATGGGGCAACAAAAATTGAGCCGAAGCCTATGATCCCACTGAACCTACGACCTACCTTAACTAATTTTGTATCACTCGCCTCAGGGTTAATCAGTGGCTTATAGACGTTTAAAGTAAACAAGGTAGAAGTACTGTGAAGCACATTATTGAACGAGCTCAGCACCGCGCCAAACAATACTGCTGCAAAGAACCCAAGCATTGGTGCGGGTAGTACTTCGCGAACCAGTGCAGGATATGCAGCTTCTCCAGATTGTAATGAATCACCAAATAAGGCAAAGGCAATAACACCCGGCAGTAGTAAATAAAATGGGCCTGCAAGTTTAACAAGTCCAGCCCAAAGAACGCCTTTTTGACCTTCTGCTAAATTTTTTGCCCCTAGTGCACGTTGAATGATCGATTGATTTGTTCCCCAATAAAAAAGGTTGAGGATAAGCATACCCGTAAAAAAGGTTGAGATAGGTACTGGGTCATCATCTCCACCAATCGCATTAAGTTTTTCTGGGTGCTCTGTCATCAATACTTGGAATCCATCCAAGGCGCTCCCGTGGCCAAGCGCGGCTAAACCGAAGAAAGGAATAAGAATTACACCACCAATAAGTAGCCCAACTCCGTTAAATGTATCGGCATACGTAATCGCTTTTAGGCCACCAAATACAGCATAGGAAACCCCAATAAAGCCTAGTGCAAAAACCATTACCCATAAACTACCCCAATATGAAATTTCGAGTACTTCAGGTACATTAAAAATACCACTTAAAGCAACAGAGCCCGTGTATAGAATTGGAGGTAACAGATTGAAAATATAGCCAAACAAGAATAGGAAAGTACATAAGTACATTGTACTTTTCCCATATCGATCTTCGATAAAGTCTGGAATGGTGCTGAACCCGCCACTTAGATATCGAGGTAACAAGTAGAGCGCAACTAAGACTAGCGTTAAAGCAGCACAGACTTCCCATGCCATAGGCGTCATGTTTGCTGTATAGCTTTGGGCATTAAGCCCTATTAGTTGTTCGGTAGAAAGATTGGTTAAGATAAGTGAAGACGCGATGATTATGCCACTCAAGCCTCTTCCCGCCAAAAAGTAAGAATTCGCATCTTCTTTTTCTGTGTTTTTTTTAACTTTTAACCATGAGCCAATGGCAACCATGGAGGTCAGTAGGACAAAGGTAATTGGAACTATCATAATGAGCTCTCTATATTATTTTTTAATTTTCTAGCAGCTTGATTCTTTTCTCAAAAGCTGGGGGGGGGTATTTGTTGTTCACTTAATTAACTGTGATCACCTTGATGCCTTCCATACGAATATTGGTTTCGATTGCTTCTGTGAGTTCAGATAGTGGGTATTCGTGTGTGACAAGTTTTTTAATTGGGAGCCCAATACGCTTGATGCCTTTCATGCACTCTATTGCGTTCGGATAATCTTCGGGACTATAAGCCCAAGAGCCCACTAGGGTGATCTCTTTGTTACAGATGTCCAGGTGCGGATTCATGGTTGTTTCGCCGTTATCAACAAAGAAACCCACTTCACATAAGCCGCCCCCGCGTTCAATTAATTTAAGAACAGTAGAGGCAGCTGAAGGAACACCGGTACATTGGAACGCAAATTTTGCTCCACGACCATTAGTCAGTGATTTAACTTTTTCAACAATGCCCTCTGTACCGTCATAGTCCATAAAGTTAATCGTCTCAGTTGCCCCTAACTCTTTGGCTAATTTCAGGCGGGATTCTTGACCATCGATCGCAATTATATTTTGCACTCCGAGAGTTTTTAGTACTGCGATCACGGAGAGTCCGATAGGACCAGCACCTTGAATAAGTACCGTAGAAGCAAAGTTAATTAATTGCGTTGTTTTGGCGCGTTCAACGGCATGAACCGCTACAGCAACAGGTTCTATTAGGATACGTTCTTTTAGGTCAAAATCTGACACGTTAAAGAAAGTCGAACCTGACTTAAGTACGAGATACTCCCCAAACCAACCATTAAATCGGTTTTCAGGCTGATCACCCATAAGCCCATAACAACCCATATTTTCGCAGAGATTGGTTCGGCCAGGTGTGCTAACGCAAGGCTCACACTCACCACATGGAATGATACTTGTAATAATTTTCGAACCGAGTCCGACAACGTTACCTACTGTATCTTTAGTGATTTTGCTACCTATTTGAACGATTTCGCCGGTTCCTTCATGGCCAAGGACGATAGGCATAATGCCAAATGGGTCATTGCGATATTCATGAACATCGGTACCACAAACACCACACCCTTCTATTCGAATTAGAATTTCATCATCTTTAATACTTGGAAGTGGGTATTCCATAAATTGGATAGTTTTAATGTCCTTTAGGACAGCAACCTTAGCTTTATTTGGAATGTGCATAGTAATTTTTTCCTTGATTCATCATAAAATTGAGGTTTCCCGCACCAATACATCACTGCGTGGTGCGGGTTGAATTTAGAAATTGAAGCGCGTTGTCAAAACTGTGTGACATCGACAGTTTTGTTGGACTGAATCAATCGCTTTTATACGATGGAGTTGACGGCTTTAAGACGATCTAAAACGACAGCTTGAACGTGAGGGATAACCTCTTTCATGATCGCTGGTGGGTAAGCGGAAGCGACATCTTGAGAAATCTTTGCATGGGCTTCTCGCATATAAGTGGTGTGGACAATCGTGCCGATGTTAATCTTGGCAATACCCATGGTAATCGCTCTTTGAATATCTTCATCGGCGATACCTGTCCCACCATGTAATACCAGTGGATTAGATACGGCATTAGCGATCTGTTGTAAGCGGTCAAAATGGATTTTTGGCGTGGTGGGCGTAAAGCCATGAGCGGTACCGATACCAATTGCAACGCTATCCGGTCCCGCTTCTTCGCATAGAGCAACTACATCAGCGACGGAAGCGAGGTAGTCATCCTCGCTCTTAATGACTACATCTCGGCCCATAATTTTCCCAATCTCAGCTTCAACGGACACTCCCGCGCTACGAGCGTAATCTACGACTTCTCTTGTCATTTTTATATTGGCTCTAAGATCACTATGAGAGCCATCGATCATTACAGAATCGTAACCATCATCAATAGCGCGCTTACATAGATCAACAGAAGTACTATGGTCTAAATGTAAGTAGATTTTTTGATTAGCAATTCGTTCAAAGCCATCCACCATTTTACGGCACAAGTAAGTGCCATTTAGCTCTGCAACAGGAGGGTACGTCATCGCCATAAATGGCAGATTGAGTTCGTTTGCAGCTAGTGCAACGGCATGAAGGTCATAGATATCATTGATATTAAACCCAGCAAGGCATCGTGCTTCTTTACGGTATTGGTTGAGTAGCGCTGTTAAGTTTGTAGACATAATTCATTTCCAATTTAGTTGGTGCAATTAATAATCAAGTTTCTTTGGCAGACCTCGGCCTGTCGTTGTTGCCGCTGTTGGTTCTAACTCACTGATGCCAGTCCAGTAATTGAACTCTCTGAGGTCTTCAAGTAGGTGTCCACGAGCGACAATCCAGTGATGGTCCATACCGTGGTTCATGATGGAACTTGCTACAGATTTAGAGTTAAGTTCTGTTGGAGTGATTTCGCCGTAACAGCCTCTATAGCGCATTGGTGAATCGACAAGGTTTCCCTCAAATGAGAAAATGGTTGATGCATGAGGATATTGATATTTGGCAATGGTGACAGGCCCTGTTTCTTGTAGGAATTCGAACAGCATTCCGTAAGATGTTTCTGGATCGTAATTATCCAATATGCTGTGGTTACGTATTTCAAGCTGACAACCTTCACGCATCAATTTGGTTGATGTACCACCGCAGTGCCACATACCAATTTTATTCTCAGCATGATTAACGAAGGAGAAATCCATTAATGTCGGTAGTCCTTGGCCCATAGTGATTTCATTTAAAACCGTCATGGTAAGCAACGCGCCCATGTCCGATTCATCCGCTACTGGGATGCCAAGGTCTTGCACCAAAGAGCCGGCACCATCGCCAGATATGCCATAATTATCAAAGAGTTCCGGCCAGTTTTTCAATGCCACACCAATGTAGCCTTCTTTGTTCGCATAGTCAGCGATAGCCAGGGCGAGCCTAATTGACTTTTTCATCTCATCGCGCTTTACATCGCACTTTGCAACGACTTGCGAGCTTACTAGCTGATCGACTAATGGGATCAATACGTCATCACTATATTTGGCCTCTCCATGGAGCCAAATGGTGTGCATGTCGATTCGTTCTATCGATAAACCAAAGTGCTTGGCAATCGACATTTCGTTGAGTTCACAGTCATAGAAACCGGGCACCCTCATCCCGCCTACCATCAATAATTTGGCATGTTTAAGGCGAGCTTTTGCTGACGTGGTACGAATAAAGCGGCCTAGTGATTCGTTTAAACTTTCAGCACCAGGCTCTTCAAATATCCATGAATATGGAATTTGCATTGACGAGAGGTTATTAAGTAAAAAATTTTGTCCGCATAAACGGTTAGCGGTTAGACTTCCACCAGTTGTTTCTGTATGGGACCAACTCAAGATCGGTACATTGTGATCAGCAAGCCAGAGTGCCAATGCCAAAGCCAAGTCACCTTGTATGTATGATGCTTGATAGACGATAAGCGCCTTCATGCCTCGAGCGTAATAATTTTCTAACAGAGCTAACATCTGCTCTTTAGTTTGAATTGGCTCCTCTTCTGCAAGCATTGAGTTATGCTGCGAAAAGACGCCAGTAACGTCCGATACTGCTTGTTTATAAGATTCTTTGGCTTTCGCCCAGTCAAAATGTAGCTCGAAACCAATACCGATAAACCCTACAGGTATATCGCTGCAGGTCGCTTTAGGGGTAATAAGTGATTTCATTTCTTGTTCAAGTATTCCAGAACGGAGCGGAAAATTAATGGTCATGGAGTTCACCTGTGATTAATAGTTTTTGATAAACGATTTAACGTCTGAAGGGGATGGGAAATAGGTTCTTCCACCAAAATAGGTCGCGACGATAGCGGCAAATGCTGAAGCGAAGATCATTCTTTCCGGTAAGGCGTCGCCTTGAAGTAGGCTGTACGCATAAGCGGCATGATAGGCGTCACCGCAACCAGTGGTATCAACCACGGCCACCTCAAAACATGGTTGGTAGTGGATTTCGCCCTGTTGTAGACCCCAGCTACCATTAGCGCCATCAGTGACTATTAGAAGTGCATCGGTGAGTTTACTCAGGGTTCGTAGGCAGTTTTCTGGGTCTTGTTCTTTGGATATGAACTGAGCAGCTTCCAGTGGCAGAATGACGTGGCTGCCAAGCTTGAGCATCGTTTTTAGCTGGGTAAGGTTACCTGCTTCCATATCGATAACAGAGGGAATACCTTTAAGTTTAGCTAACTCCAACAAGGCGATGTTGCCATCGACGTCATAACCATCGACATACAACAGCTTTGTGTTATCAAGCCATAAAGGGTCGATATCTGCTTTACTAAGAGCACGGTATCCATTTGTGGTATAGAAAACCGTTCTTTCACCAGATTTGGCATCGACTTGAACTAGCGCTGTCGCGGGTACCATTGATGGTTCAGACAGCATCAAGCTGGTATCAACGCCGCATCGCTTTAGTTCATTACGAGCAATGTTACTTTGTGCATTTTCGCCAAGGTAACCTAAAAAGGCAGTACTTAGCCCTAAAGTAGCCATACCGCATGCACCGTTGCCAGCAGGTGCTCCCCCTTGAATTATGATGTTGTCGACTTCGTGCTTGTTTCCTTGGGTATACTGCTCAGGCAGTGTCACAAGCAGGTCGATAACATTTAAACCTGAAACCAAAACATCAAATGTCATTTGATTGCTCCATTAATAAGAGTGTTTGTTATTGGTATCAGACTACGAGTTATTTATGTGATGGGCTAAATACTCAATTTGATTTGGTGTGTACTATTTTTCCCTTTATGGTGTTTTATTGGTTTTAATTTCGGAAATTTAGAACTTGATCATGGTTTTTAAATCGCTACAAGTCCCGTTTTTGATTTGCACATTCTTCTTTTATCCATAAAGCTCATTTACATGATGAGAGGTTTATATCAACGATGCAGTTAATGTGGGGCGAAACTTTGTATCAATTCAAATGAATTGATTGGGGCCGTTATTTTAAGAATGGGTATTTTGAATTGCCGAAAAAATCAGTAGGGCTTGTTGAATTGGACACCATAAAATGTCACGAAGCCGCCCAAAAAGGAGGGGGGGATATGCACGGCTTATATAATGCACAAGCGTGCGGTTAAGTTTGTTATTCACCCTAACCGCAGCCATGTTTTAGTTAACAGCAGTGGAACATATTGCTGTTGTTATAAAGGTTAACGTCAGAACTATTTTTCTATTTTAAGTCTCCATAACGACTTTCATACAGCGAAGCATGAAACACTTTAGCGGCGTCAACCAAGTCTTGGTATGGCGTATCAGTGACCGTCACAAAACCGTTATTGTAGTTTTCGCCATCCCAAGCACGTCCAGTGACAGGGGAGTCCAAGTATTGGAACCAGTGCGCTCCAACAAAATAGGGGTTATCGACAACACTTTGCATGTAATGCTTGAACATATCACCGCGCCATTTTTGGGATTCGCCACTGATTGGTCCTGGATGGAACATGCCACTATCCATCGCTCCAAAGGCAAATTCACCAATAAAGCTTGGTTTATCCAGTTCTTCTAGTCGACTCCAGTCTCCTTTTGACTGAAGATCATAGGCATATAGGTTATAAGACATTACATCTACATACGGTGCTGCTGCTTTTGTTGCTTCTGGTGTTACGCCCCAATCCGCAAAGCGAGAGCCAAGGTAAAGATGATTGGGTAATTCTTGCTTTACTTCTTCACTAACAATCTTGAAGAACTCGTTGGCGTGTAACGTTAAGAACATGGAAAAATCAGCTTTGAGCGCATCCGTGTATTCACCAGAGAATTGGTACCCGTCTGAGAGTTCATCCCATGATGCGAGTTGCTCACCCCACGCAGTATTGAGAGCACTAATGTCACCATATTCACTTTTCAACGCGTCGACATAGGCGGATTTTGCGAAGCTATTTTTTGCGTCTAAACGCAAGGCTCCGATGGCAAGAGAGTAGTGATTTGCATCAAGTTGCATGTTGCCCCATGTGAGCTCATTATCAACAAAAATACCAATACACCAAGGGGAATCAACGACATCTTGAGCCACACCTTTCACCATTGTTTTTACTGAGTTTCTAAACTCTGGATCAAATGGGTCGTGCATGGCCCCCCAGTAGTCGTTACCCGTTTTTATTGTTTGGTGATTGCCTACGTCCAACCATGGGCAGTGTAGGGGACTTTCGTATTGCTGTAGTATCCGGTATCAGACCAGTTTCCTAATGAAGTAAAGCCCCAATCCATCATTCGAGATAATACAACCTCTCGCCAACTCGCTAGTGCTTCATTAAAGGATTCAGGGGCGAATTTACGTTGTAAGTTTGCACCGTAGAATGAGAAAACTTCGCCGTGATCAAGAGGGCCATCATGGATCATTTTTCTGTATTGATAAGACTGGGCTAAGGAATCATTGTAGTCGGGTAGCCAACTGAACATATTGCGTCGCAAATCAGAAAGCTCAGTCTTCTCACCTTTTTGGTCTAGATACGGAACACCAGAAATCTCACTTGGCCGGTAGTTAGCCGTATCTGGTTGGTCAATTTTGGTAAAGCCAACGCCTGTTGTCGTATACGTATCATCTAACCTAATGTTGTCGAGACCTGTTGCAAAATAAAGGTAGCCTTCAGGATCAACAAGTGCCCATTTACCTTTCACTTTTTCAGTGCGAAAGTAACCCGTCGCATTGAGTTTTGGACCTTCCTTCCAACCGCCAAATTTTGATCTGTCTGGCATTAAGCTGGCACTTTTTACGAGGTTGATGTCTTTCTTTGCTTGTTGTGCAAGTTGCTTGTCATCGGTGACTTTTTCATGCCAATTTTCTTCTTTGTATTGGCCATATTGGTCAATCAGGTTTTCAAAACGAGTGGAGTCAGCGGCGAGGTTAGGCAGTAAAGACACGGCCGATATTTCTAGCGTTGCTTCGTTTTGTGGGTTCATTTGAAACAGTTGAATACTGACAATGTTACTGGTGTCTAACTCATCCGCACCCCACCCAAACCCCATTTGCTGTGCCTGATACGCTTTTCTTGGAGGCAACCCTCTCATACCCGCATCAAACGTTTGGTCTAAATTTTTCAGGGTAAAATAATATGTCCCTTCATCATTGGGTGATAGTTGTACGTACCCTGTACGACTGTGTTTGACGCCGTCTGCTTTACCACCCAGCTTGACATCGACTTCATCATCCACCCGCACATAGAGCTGGATGGGGGTATCACCGGTATATTTGAGATCGAAGCCTAGAGTGATGTCTTCGTATTGACTCCAGTCCCAGGGTTTATCTTGAGCTATCTTGACGGTTGGGTAATCTTCATCCGTACCATAATGAATTTCCAGCGATTGCTTGCCATTGTGATCTACAATACGAATGTCAGAGCCTGTATGACGCTCGATCATGTCTAGATTAGTATCACTGAATGAAATGACTGGTGCGATAATATCAATGGGTGCATCGATCACTTTTGTTTCTCGAACTTCTGATTGTACCAAATCCCCGGTTCCTTCAAGAAAATCGACGTTGTGAATTAGCAACGTTTGTTTTTCCGCAGGTCCCACTGTGTAGAGGGTCATCTCATACAATTGACGTAAGTTGAGCTCTTCTCCCCCTCGATAGCCAGGCATCTTCATGGCTGAACCACTGAAATAAAACTCGACGGTACGCTTCTCATTGGGTTTTAAATCGACAGCAAGGTCAAGTTGATGATCGGCCGCGCCCATGATACCCACGGTGTCGGCAAGTTTTATTTCGAAGTGCAAAGGGGTATCGGTTGGGTTTTCTACCTCCATTGAGAACCCGCCTTGTGTGTTCCAGTCCCAGGTCTCATTTGGAGCGAAAACCTTTAGTCCTGGCCATTTTGAATTGGCTTCGCTTTCGCTTATGGCATCAAACTCAACAGTGAGAGTGTTTTCTTTTTTTTCAAAGGTGACATGGCTTGCTTGCATCTTTGCCATGATTTCGTTGGACGTAAGATCAAGTTCTTCCGCCGTGTTTAAGGTGTTTTGGTTGGTCCAGTATGATATTGAATTAAAGTTCAACCAAAAAGTTTGTAGGTGAACCTATTTCACTCATTGAATTGTGACTGCAGCGACTGAAAGTGGTGAGATTTGAAAAAGATATTTGATTTAGCCCTTACAAACGGCATATTTACGTGTTTGTTCATTACATTTTGGTCGCGTTGATACCATGTGTAGGTTAAGTTGTTTTGATTATTTAAAAATAAAATGGCTTTTGCGATGCGGATCAAGGATTGGTTTGTTATGTTGAGTTAGATTGGTTGACAAATTTATTAAGTGCAGTGTGCTTGTCTTGGTACTGCCAGTTTTGAGGTAATTATCAATATGTCAGTATCAGCTAATGACGCCGTGACGTTTTCTGAACATGATACATCAATTTCGCTATTTGACTTCACTGAAGCAAATATTCCAAGCCAATTTTCGTTTGAAAACATTGAGGCGCATATTGTATCAAGCGGTGAAGGCATTACTGCTGGAAAACATGCGTTAAAAATTCATACCCACAGTAAAGAGAACTTTTATACGTCGATTGTCCTTGAGCCAAGCGACGACGAAGTATGGGATTGGAGTTTGTTGCCAGCGTTTAGTTTTGCTTTTGATGCTACCAATATCGGTCAACGTTCAACACAGCTTTTTATCAATTTGTTTGATCATAAAGGGCAGATGCATAGCCGTTGTGCCACAATTCCATCTCAAACAGATGATACCTACTTAGTTGAATTAAAAGGGGAGTTTCTAAAAGGAAAAACTAACTTTGATTCTGGCTTACGTTCTAATCCGGCATCGTTTGATACTCCGTTTACTTACGCCACATGGATGTGGGGATTAATGAATGTGGATTTGACGAGTATCGTAAAAATTGAACTGAGCATCCATGGCACTTTGATTGATCACGATCTAGTCTTTGACAATTTCCGATTGATGTTAAACCCAGAGCCAAACCCAACCTTTTTAGAAGGTGTGATCGACCAGTATGGTCAAAACCGTGATGCGTTTTATTCTGAAAAAGTAACGTCTGATGAAGATTTACTCGCGCGTACGAGTCGTGAATTGCAACTGCTTAAAGAAGGTGCGATGCCGGATAGAGGTAAATTTGGCGGATACATCGATGGTAAACGTCTGGAAGCAACCGGATTTTTTAGAACGGAGAAAATTGATGGTAAATGGTCGCTCGTTGATCCGGAAGGTTACCCCTATTTTGCAACGGGCATTGATATCATTCGCTTAGCTAATGCCTATACTATTACAGGGGTTGATTACGACCATAATAAAGTGGAATCTCGTACCTCCGATGATGTCACACCAGAAGATTCCAAAGAGAAAGTCACCGTACCGTTTGCCGCCAAAGAAAGTGCGCATGTTGCCAACAAAGCAAGGCGTGACATATTCCAATGGTTACCAAGTTATGAAGAACCTCTTGGTGACCATTATGCTTACATGCGTGAGTTGTTTGAAGGGCCTGTCGAACGTGGCGAAACGTTCAGCTTTTATGCGGCCAACTTACAGCGTAAGTATGGTCTAGACTACTTAGAGAAATGGCGTGAAGTCACACTCGATCGAATGTTGAACTGGGGTTTTACGTCTCTGGGCAACTGGACCAATCCAGAGTTCTACAGCAACGAGAAAATCCCCTTTTTTGCGAATGGTTGGATTATTGGCGACTTTAAAACCGTGAGTAGCGGTGATGACTTCTGGGCCGCACTGCCTGATCCATTTGATCCGGTCTTTAGAGAGCGCGCTCGCGCTACAGTGACGCAAGTACGTGAAGAGATCAAAGAGACGCCATGGTGTGTTGGCATCTTTATAGACAATGAAAAAAGTTGGGGCCGAATGGGTACCATCGAGGGTCACCACGGTATTGCAATTCATACCTTAGGCCGTGATATGGCGGACTGCCCAACCAAGTTAGTATTTGTTGACGCACTGAGAGCGAAATACACCACGATAGACGCATTAAATGCCCGTTGGGGTACCAGTATTGCTTCATGGGACACGCTGGGAGCAGGCGTTAAAGGGCTAGATCATAACGAAGCGCAACTAGAAGACTATGGTATGTTGCTTGAAGTGTTTGCTTCCGAGTATTTCCGCGTTGTAAATGAAGAATTAAAAGCACAATTGCCAAATCATTTGTATCTTGGTGTGCGATTCGCAGACTGGGGAATGACACCAGACGTGGTACGTGCAGCGGCGAAACATTGTGACGTTATTAGTTATAACTATTACAAAGAAGGACTGCATCCTGAACCATGGAAATTCTTGCCAGAGATTGATATGCCAAGCATCATTGGTGAATATCATATCGGCTCAAAAGA
The DNA here is from genome assembly GCF_041471725.1 of Vibrio sp. 10N.261.51.F12. Classification (NCBI taxonomy): domain Bacteria; kingdom Pseudomonadati; phylum Pseudomonadota; class Gammaproteobacteria; order Vibrionales; family Vibrionaceae; genus Vibrio; species Vibrio sp. 10N.261.51.F12. The sequence continues at coordinate 161,551 of NZ_JBFROV010000037.1, forward strand.
TGTCGGTTTTTATCATCCGGGGTTAGTCTGCGCGGCAAACCAACAAGAACGTAGCGAAATGTATGAGAGTTATATGCATACCGTTATCGATAATCCATATTTCGTTGGGGCACATTGGTTCCAATATATCGACTCTCCTATTGCGGGTCGCTCGTTTGACGGCGAGAACTACAACGTTGGTTTCGTGTCTACCGCGGATGTTCCTTATGAGCCAATGGTTGAAGCTGCCCAAAGACTGCATAGCCAGATGTACAAGCGCCGTTATCAAAAATAAAGATTGTTTCAGTTAATCACAAGGGCTGATATTCATTTATCAGCCCTTAACTCGGAGAGAGGCCATGGCATTTTATAGAAAAATTGTCGTTTTGTTATTAATCAATACAATGCTTTCACCGTCATTGTTTGCCTGTGCATTTCATGATCTTGCCACTGACAACCTCACTGAAGAATTGTCTTATACCGTTGGCCATTACATTAAAGTCGGACGCACTCAAGGAAAGATTGAAGAACCAAGCAATGACAGTATGGCCATGTACTTGTTTTTGAACTCATTACATAAAAAGTCCGCCGAACTAGCCATTTTTCATTTTCGACAGCCTATCGACGGTCACATGTCGACCATTGATGTGACGAGTAAGCCTACATTTATTGAATACAACCCGGAGCGTACATTGCCAATGTTAATCACAGAAATGGACATATTATGGGGGTTAGCGCAGGGACGATTTACTTGGCAGTGGGTGAAATCTGAAGGTTTGGCGACGATTAATGGTACAACTAAACAGCGGTCAAAATTAGATAAGATATTGAGTGAAACGTACAGTTAGTTAATGATTATTTTGGTGGTATTACGTTGTCAATAATACGTGGCTTGGCAATGATGATTGATATTTAGTTTATTATCGTATTATATAACGCACTATATCTCCGTTATAAGTTTTATATCGATTGGCTGATACTATGCGTCTTATATAATTTTTAACGTTAGCAGTATGATTTTATTATTAATTATTTTCCGGTTATGGAAGATATATCAATCACTCACGTTAATTACCAAATACTTGAGTTGATTGTATTTTTGGGTTCACGATGCTCACCGTGACACTGTTTATAATTATTAATAATTGTATTTTGGCCAGAAGTATCAATGTAAATTCATAGCCTGTATTTATGATATATAGGGTAAATAATGTGAAATAATTATTAGCATTAGGGAAGAACGATGAAAGGATTCAAAAAGGATTTACTAGCGTTATCTTTAATTGGTTGTTTTTGCACATTGTCTACAACATCGTTAGCAAGCAGTACACCAGTTGTCGTTAAACCAGCGGTTCCGGTCGTATTTAGAGAAACGATAGATAGTACCGTTAAACGGCTTGTATTAGAACTAGATAATCTAGGAGAGTATGCAACCGTCAGCGTTTACGTTAATGGTCATTTGATTGTTGATAATATGAATGTGCCATCAAAAGGCAAACAAACGCTATCTGTATTAGTGAAGTTTTCTGATTTAGGCCGAGTAGCGTTAACCGTAAAGTCGTTAACATCATCATTGGTGATCCATAATTTAACTCTAGAAACAGTTGATGATTTAATTGTCCCTCGTTATGAAGATATATCAGTGAAGGCTGGGCTTGATAAAGTTAATTCGCTTAAATATGGAGGTCCGTCCGTTGCAGATATTAATAATAATGGTTACTACGACTTTGTCATTAATAATCATAATGAAGAAAGCAGCAAACTGTATTGGAACAATGGTGATGGTACTGTAACCAAACATCATACAGATCTTTCTCGTTGGTATATGCATGATTTACACGGAACGTCATTCGCAGATTACGATAATGATGGTGATTTAGATCTAATTTTGGCACAAGGTGGCGGTAACGGTAGAAACCCATCGAGAAATAACTTTTATCATAATAATAATGGTGAATTTGTGCTTTACACGGGTGATGTCGGTATTGAACGCGGTGCTCGAGGCCGAGGCTCTAAGTGGGGAGACTTTAATAAAGACGGCAAGCTAGACTTTGTCATGATTAATGAGAGAGGGTTGTACAAAGAAACACCACAACATCATTTTTATGAAAATATGGGAGATGGTAAGTTTAAACTGCGTTCGGTTGAAGGTATTGAAAATGAAACGCCAGAGCGCGCATTAATTACGGACTTAAATAACGACGGTATTGATGACATCATTCTCTATGGTCACCGGGATACCATGTCAGTGTGGTTAGGAAATGGGGATTTTACTTTTACGAATATTACCTCTCAGTTTCCTAAAGCCCTTCGCGATGCGAAACAAATTTCAGCGGTGGTTGATTTAGACATTGATAACAACGGTAGAACAGATTTGTATTTTGCCCGCGGGAATGAGTTTGAGCATGGCCGAGGAGAATCGCCTTCGGTTGATTTTGATCCAGAAACTAAACAGTTCTCCATTAAACCACGCCCGTATTTTGGAAAAGAGCAGTGGGAATTTACCGCTGATGGAACATTAAAATTGGATAACTACTATTTCCTAGGACAAAATGGGTTTCGTCATAAAGACTATCCGATATTCTTAGGTAAAGATAAAAACGCGACGGCAGTCCCTTCAGGTGGCGAGTTTGAATTTTCTGCCGACGATGCACAGGGCTGGCCTGATGACATAAATAAGAGTGGCGTCTATTTCGGACATATAGGAAACGGGCAATGGAAAGCAGCGCTAGTTCGAAAAGGGGACATATTTTGGGCGTACAAATTTAATCTTACAGGAGTCACATCTTACGATTTAGATTTTACGCCAGAAAATCGAAATCGTAGAGATTTCTTGATTAGAAATGATGGCGATAAATTCGTTGATGTGTCGGAAGAATGGCAGATCCCTCGTGGTGGCAATGCGCAAGGAGTGACTACAGGTGATTTTAATAACAACGGCCAACAAGACCTTCTCGTTTATCGTTGGGGTAATGTTAACCATCGTATTTCTGACCTAATGTTGCTCAACAATAATGGTCGATTTGACGCCGTCACTATGCATGGTGCGTCTGATGTTGGCGGTCCTGGTTATGGCGATATGGGACAAGCATTTGACTTTGATATGAATGGTCGAACTGACATTTTAAGTGGCAGTGAGTTTGGTGAGTGGTATCTCTACAGTAACCAAACAGAAGGCATTGGCAATTATGCTTCGGTTAGAGTTGGCTACTCACCAAAAGATAACATTGATCCCATTGCTGCGACGGTCACTGTGAAAACCGCTGATGGAGAGTGGCGCAAGCGAGTTGGGTCTGCCGGCGAAATTTTCTCTCAAAGTTTGTTGAATATAGTGCATTTTGGGGTCGGTGATGCTGAGGAAATTGAGTCTATTGTGGTGACTTGGAGAAACGGCGAGTCTGTAGCGTTTCGTAACAAAGCGGTGAATCAACAGTACTACACCGACAAATTAGATCCTGAGTCACTAGAGATTGAATCCGAGTTTGAACACATTCGTGAGAATACAGAAATTGCGCTTGGATTAAGTTCGTTGCCGTCAAAATCTGATGCATCTGTAGTATGGTCAAGCAGTAATAATGATGTCCTAGTTGTCAACCCGGCGGGTGTGGTCTCTGCCGTTGGGCAAGTTGGTCAATCTGCGACGATCTCAGCCTCAAGTAAGGTGGCGGAACTCAGTGCTAAGCGCACGTTTGAATTAGTGGATTGGTACCCTAACCCACTACAATTAGTGGAGCTATCAACAGACCAAGCATCGATGGTCGCTGGGGAAACCATGATGCTTGACGTTGCGATTCATCCGACCCAGCCTGATGATGGGACATTGAATTGGTCGAGTAGTGATGAAGCGATTGCGACAGTGACGGATGATGGCCTCGTCAATGCTCTCAGCGCGGGTGACGTTACCATTACCGTACAATCTAAGGTTAGTGACACCATTGGTAGTGTGATAAAACTGACAGTTGAGCCAAATATAGAGGGCTTTGTGAGTATTATAAGCAGTGACGCATACGCTCGGCAGTCTATTGTGATTAAAGAAAATATGACGGTTAAGGTTAATTACCATGCGGGCACTGACAATAAAGTTATTTCGGCTGATGAAGGAGGGCTGCGAATTTGGCTGCGTCATTTCCAACGTAAATGGTTACCTCAACGTGACATTGTCTTAGTGGAAGCCGAGGCGATTGATACCGAGTCTGGGAACGCCAGTTTTACTATTCCTCTTGAGGGTGTTGTTCCGACCAATGAGTTGCCAGAAGGACACTTTTACTCGCTTCGAGCGACATTTACCGCGAGTGATGGCACCATGCATAACCATGAGATTTATCCGCTTAACTTTGTGGCGGAATAAACATGATAATTGTTAATCACAAAGCCTGTTGATACAGACATCGTCTGAAACTATCAGAAGTGTTAGGCGAAAAGCCCGACCTTGATTTCAAGGTCGGGCTTTATTTATTACTCTTACCTATTTGTTACACATGTTGGTCTTTTTACAGCTTAAACCAAGTACTATAAATGAGAGTGGAGACCGTTTTAGGGGTTGTCGCTTAAATTATGCGCAACATGGCGTAGTATATGTACTATTTTGTACGCTATATTGTTTTAGCAAGGTTTTAGTTGGAAAATAAGAACCTGACCATATTTCCAAGGATTATAATGAGACCGATACTTGAACATGTGCCTAACACTGAACAGCAGTTTTTGTATTTTAATCGTTATGAAAAGATGAGCTTTACCTTCCCTTGGCATTACCATCCACAGTGGGAGCTTAATTATATTATTGAGGGGACGGGGTCGGCATACACAGGTAACACCATTCGTCATTTCGTTGCCAACGAACTGGCGTTGGTTGCGCCAAACGTTCCTCATTGTTGGAAGAGTAATATTGGTACAAAGAGTGGTGTAAAGTCGATATTTGTTCAGTGGGATAATCGTTTTCTTGGTGATAATTGGTTGGAAAAGCCAGAATTCACAAGTATCAAGTCTATGTTTGAAGGGTGTAAAGCTGGGCTATCGTTTCGCCATTCTGACGTCTTTGGTGAGCGTATGATTGGTTTGCAATTAAAAAGTCCATTCAAACGCATGTTAGGGTTCATTGATTTATTACATGATCTAAGTATGCAAACAGACATCATGCCATTAGGGGAGGGCATGATGATGACACCCTCCATGGCTGCGGACAAACGAATCATTGCCATTTTGGATTATGTCAGCCAACATTACGCAAAAAAAATAACGGCACAGAATATGGCAACATTGACCAATATGACGCCCGTTTCTTTTAGTAAGTTCTTTACGCGAACCTTTGAAAAAACGTTTACTCAATTTCTCAATGAATATCGGATAAGTCAGGCGTGCAGTCTATTGATATCGACTCGTCTAACGGTAGAACAAATTGCTGATCAGTGTGGTTATCAGAATATGTCGTTCTTTCATCGACAGTTTAAGCTATTAAAATCAGGAGTGACGCCGATTGCATTTCGTCGCTCTTATCTGCAGGTCACTAATCAGGAACCTGCAGATAGTACGTTGTGACTATTTTTTGACGGGTTTAAAGACGCGTATCCAGTCGACTAACATGGTGTTGCGGCCAGAAGTGTCAGCCAGCTCTTTGTCAGTCGGGTTTGACGTCCACCAACTTTGCAGCTCATTGTTAATAATGATATCCATTGGCTTATTGAACCCTTTACCATCTTGATAATTGTAGGGATCAATAACAGATGTTGGTGAGCGTTCACTTGCTTGCTTTAAATAAGAAAAGTTAAATTCGCCTTGCTCTTTTTTATAAATATCAACTGCTTGATAGCCTTTACCATCGTCAGATAGATTCTTGTTGCCGTTAACTTTCGGGTAGCTGTAAGTCCACGTCCACTCGCCACGATTGAACATTTTTGTAGCAAAGGCATTGTTGTAGACAACACGAACGAGTTCGCCATTAATATAATATTCAAAGTGGAAAGGGTTAACCCAGTTCACACCAATTTGAATGTATTGACGATCGCCATTGTTCCAAGTGTAATCTCCCCAACTTGCGTGCCCTTCACGATCGCCAAGCCACCAACTGTTTGTGTCTCGAGGTTGATAATCTGTAAATGGGTCACGGATGAATGAGTGGTGGCTAAGATGAATATACTGCGAGAAATGGCCATTATTGTTGTCTTTGCCGGGATACGCTTCGAGAATATCAATCTCTTGCGTGTCATCAGGGCTGAGTAACCATACTGCCGTTGCGAGTGAAATATCAGCAAGACTCACACTGGCTTCAACAAAGACAGGATACTCGACCTGAGTATTAGAGGTGATACAACCAGCATTGACTCCTGGCTTTCCTTGTTTTTCCGTGCTCGGATTCCGTGATAGGTAGAATTCTAGATTGCCGTCTTGGACACCAATGTGATCGTGTTTCCAGTAGGTGGCGCCAGGGCCGTCCCACCCATTATGATAAAAGTTGTACCATTTACCTTCGCCGAAATCAGAGCGCTCAGTGGTAGGTTCAAATGTGTACTTGAAGTCATCTGAGATATGAGTTTGTGCTTGCCATTGTTGTTGCTCTCCCGCTGATGCAGGCACATCAAGTAACAAGTAATCACCTGCAGTTGGGTCGAGCCCGATTGCCTTGTAGCCGCCTTTCGACGCGGCCGTTAGTTCGGTTGTGCTGTCTGGGCCGGGTTGGGCTGAAATGACGCGCTCATAACCCGTTAATGTAGGTTTGGTGCTTGTTGATGCACAACCGGCTAAACCTATTGAGATCGACGTAATAATGAGGGTGCTTTTTTTCATTGAAATTGAATCCCTAGTATCAATCATAAAAAAATGCCAAAGATTGCTAATGAGTTAACTAAGCTTTGGCAATGTCGAGAATTTGGGTGTTATTGCGCAACGGGTTTGAAGACACGTACCCAATCGACAAGCATGACATTCTTACCTGAATTATCTGCCAGTTCAGTATCTGTTGGATCATGCTCCCACCAACTTTGGAATTCATTGTTTATGATGATATCCATTGGTTTGAAGAAACCTTTTCCGTTTTGATAGTCATAAGGGTCAATAACAGATGCTGGAGAACGCTCGCTGGCTTTTTTAAGGTAGCTGAAATTAAAATCATCACTATTTTGTTCATAAATTTCGACCGCTTGGTAACCCGTATTGTCACTCATTAGGTCGTTATTACTATCGACTTTTGGATAACTGTAATACCATGTTGACGCGCTACCGGAGTACATCTTAGTGGCAAATGCATTGTTATAAAGCACTCGAACCAATTCACCATTAATGTAGTACTCGAAATGATAAGGGTTGACCCAGTTCACGCCGATTTGTACGTATTGGCGGTTACCACTGTTCCAAGTATATTCTCCCCAAGTCTCATGCCCTCCCATATGATGGTCGTCGTTTGAACCTTGCCACCAACTATTTTTATCGCGAGGTTGATAATCAGTGAAAGGCTCTCGAATGAAAGAGTGATGGCTTAGATGAATAAATTTCGAAAAGTAGGTATTCCCGTTTCCGCCGCCAGCGTACGATTCAAGAATATCGATTTCTTGGGTATCATCTGGGCTTAATAACCACACTGCAGCAGCCAGAGAAATATCTGACATACTGACACTCGCCTCTACAAAAACGGGAAATTGAACTTGTTGGTTTGAAGAAATACACGCCGCGTTCACACCCGGTTTATCTTGTTTATCTATTCTGTCGCTTCGAGATACGTGAAACTCGGCTTTACCATTTTTTACCGTAACGTGATCGTGCTGCCAATAGGTTGAACCTGGACCGTCCCAGCTAGAATGATAAAAATTGTACCAACGGCCATCTCCGAAATCTTTTCGCTCTGATGTGGCATCAAATTGGTACTGGAAATCATCGGACATATCCGTCTGCTCTTGCCATGTCTGGTTGATGCCTGCATCTGCAGGCACAGCTAGATTATGGACGTCAGATGGTTCTTGGGTAACAGAAGCATAACCGAGTCTAGAAACATCCGTTACTATCGTTGAGCTATCAGGTCCAGACTGAGGAGGTGCGACACCATTTTGCCCACCTGGATCCGTCGGACCATCGCTTGAGTCTCCGCCACAACCGACAAGCGCAGTCGTAATTACTGTTAGTAAAAAAGTACGTTTCATTGTTTCCAATACCTTTAATGTATGTCTTTATACTTTGGATAAGCTTACACATTTCAATCAATGATCTCGTGGTCAACCAATTATATTCAGCTGGCAACCCAATATGAAATGTTATTCTCGCCATTATTGTGACCTACTTGGTGATTTGTGCAGATAAAGTAACGGCTGAACCAATTGGAACAGCCTTAATACTCTAGGATGTTAGATTTTCTTTATATGCTCTTTTGGGATTTGAATTAGCTGACAATAGAACTTCAATTTGTTCAATGGATTTGTCCTTTGTTTCTGGCAATAGCTTGGTGATCAGTGCTAAACCGATACCGCTAAATATGGCGTACATTAAGAATGTGTTAGCAGCCCCTAAATTAGCCAGTTGCCAAGGGAAGAACTGCTGAATCAAGTAACTAGCAATACTAGTGACGATGGCTGAGATCGGTATGGCAGCGCTGCGAACTGAATTAGGGAATATCTCAGAAAAGAGCACCCACATAATTGGACCAATTGAGATATGAAATGCGGCAATAAAACCAAGAATGCCAAATAAGACTAAATAGGAATTAACGATGATCGTTTTCTCAATAATACTCGCTTCATATTTCACCAATTCAATTGGAGAGTAGACCGTTGACAAAGCATCTTTAAATTCGACATCACTATTAAAAACTAATCCTTTGAATGACTCAAGTGGCGCAACGTCGATGGTTTCCGACAGTTGTTCAATGTTGGTATCTGTGAGCTCAAACTTGGCACTGTTAAAGCCATACCAGCATGTAAGATGGCTAAGAACAGCGCAAGTCAGGCCGATAAGTAATAGTGGACGGCGTCCCAATTTGTCTATGAACATAATCGCAAAGATGGTGAAGATGACGCTCGTTAAACCAATATATATCGCTTGTTGGAATGCCGCGTTACCACCAAATCCTACCTGTTCGAAAACTGTCGGTGCATAGAATAGGATGGCATTCATGCCTGTGATGCCTTGAACGATAGCGATCGTCACGCCAATCACCAATGCGGTGCGATACTTCGATGTAATGAGATTTTTAAGTTGATGACTAAAGGCTGGCTGCTTATCTTCTTGCATCGTAGCGTTGACCTCTTTTACTGTATCCATCAATTCTTCAGGTGTATACAGCTTGCTCAGTACCTCTTTTGCTTCCTTAACTTTACCTCTGGTGATTAACCAACGAGGTGATTCTGGGACGGTAAACAGTAACCCAAACCATAGGATTGCAGGAACCAGTTCTGACGCTAGCATGGTTCTCCAAATACCCTCTGATGAAAGTAAGTAGACGTTCTCATTAAGATTGATGACAAGGTAGTAGTTAATAAAATAAGCCATGGATAAACCAATGACGATATTGAATTGGTTACATGACACCAATTTACCTCGTAATCGAGAAGGGGCGACTTCACCAATGTACATGGAGGCCAAAGATAGAGAACTGAAGGCAAGACCACCAATAAAACGCGCGGCGACAAGCATCTCATAACTCGTTGATAATGCCGAACCTATTGCGGAAAAAATATAGAGTCCTGCTATAAGGATAAGGGTGTTTTTTCTTCCCCAAGTGTCGGCTATTTTGCCGGCAAAACATAAGGCGATGATTGCGCCAAGGCTCGGCGCACTTACCACCGTACCAACCTGTAAATTTGACAACCCAAACTCCATACTAATATAGCGAATGGTTCCCGATATGATCGCGGCATCAAGGCCGAAGACAAACCCACCCAGAGCGACAATCATCGCGTATCGAATGACATTTTTAGTGTGATAGTTCATTGGGTATTACCTACTACAAAGAAAGATGAACCAATAGTTCACTATAGGTAACCCAAATACTGTCTGGTTGATCACAATTGGTCGATCAATTAGGTTTATTTATGTGTTTTTATCAACCGATTTTGCTTTTGGATCGAAAAAAACACTATGACGGTGGTTTTTTCATTGTGAAAGTGAGATTATTTCACCGTACCTGCGGTCATCCCAGACAAGATTTGTTTAGGAAGTGCAAAGAATACGCACTGCAAATGGTTTCAGCAGCGGAAAAATGATGTACCAATAAGTTTTCAAAAAGGAACTTCCATCTAGTCGAGCGGCTTCTTCGAGTCCTTTCGGAATCGCTTTTATAAAGCTCGTGTAAAAAAGATCTCGAAAGGCAAATTCCCCACCGCATAAACAAATAAAGAGGGTTTTGTTGCTGAATTCAGGCAAAGGGCAAACACTTGTTAAATTGTTCGTATTTTAAATGATATACTGAATTTGGGGCATACCTATCCCAGTTAGCTTATTGAGTACTTTGAGCATGGCGTAAGTCTCCCCAACTTGCGCGTTGTAATTGCGAAGCGTGAGTGAGGCTCCCATTATCTGCTTCACGCGATACATAGCGGTCTCAGATATTGAACGCTTATAACAACCATACTTCTGTTTCCACCTTTTGCGCGAGCCATATAGTTTTGGCAGCCAACCGCCAGATTACGTGGATGACCTTTTTCCCAGAAGGCTGCATAAGGGGACTGCTTTCCTAACCGTAATCGCCCTGTGGCACTCCCTAGGATCGCATGCGCCATCTCCGAGCTCTCCCTGAGTGAACGGCGTGTTTGTTTGAGCTGATTGGGGAGTACTTCCGCATCGGTCACTCCTGTTAATGTCAGTTCAGACGCGATAATTTCATGGGTATCAGTATCAAAAGCAAGATGGAGTTTACGCCAGACTCGACGCTTGCCAATCTAAAAATGGAGTCGATGGATCCTCGTAGCGCCTTAAAAGGTAAGGAAAAGATGCGCTTTACCATGAGAGCAGTTGTGGTGGCCAAATCACTAAATAATCGTGGCCTACCACGTCTATTCTGTCTAGGTTGCTTCCACTCTGTTATCGCCTCTTAGTCAATCCAAAACGTGAGTGAACCTCGGTTAACTGGGGAGTTATTGTACTTGCGCCAGTTAGTAATTTTGTAGCGAGTCTTCGGCATGAAATCAAAGTCAGTGAATGAATGTCCGTGATCTTATCGTAAGATTCTGATTTAGTTTACTCGATTTATGCACTACGCCTCTTGCCGAATGTGCTCAAAATTTGGCCTACCAAAAATATACATTGCTATACCATTTATTGCTAATGAAGCGTGCGATGGTTTGCTGTTGTGGTAATTCTGAGCGCAAATTGCACGTAATTTAATTAATAGTATGATTTTATTTGTTAAAATATGTTTACCATTTTGTGAGGTTTGGTGTTGTTTGTAAAATTTAAGGTTGTATAAATATGTACCTGATCAAATTTTTGCATGGATTTTTTACTTCCGAAAGCGAAATGCTACTTTCGTCACGTTAAATTGGGTTACCAATATTTAAACTTATCAATGTGAGTGTAACATTGGTTAAGCAAACCCTTGCAAGTTTAACTGTAGTGTCTATCAGTGTCTTTTATAAGTAATCAATTAACTAACGACTTTAATGGGTAAATAAAAATGAAAAGGAAATTTCTTTCACTTTCTCTTATCGCTGTTGCGGTAAGTAGCTTATGCGCACCAGCGGTGGCAAAAAATGCCACTAGAGATTTAGATGGTTTCAAATTTTCAGGTTTCGGCCGCGCCGCTGTCGGCGTTACGCAAGATCAGCTTGTGAGTAAAACCGCTCAGAAAGCACATAATGGCGTCAATATCATTCAAACGGCGGGTAACCCATATAAACCAACAGGTAAATTGGGTAACCAAGGAAGCCAAGCTGAACTTCATTTTGATTATGGTATTAGCCAAAATAATATGAACTGGGTTGTGCATACAAACCTTTTTACCGGTGCCAGTACTTATAACGATGATCCAACAAGACCAGCGTCAAATTACTTCTTTCTCGATGAATGGTGGGTTCATGGTACAGGTATTATAGATTCAAACCCGAATGCTGCGGTTTGGATGGGGAAACGTTATTACGGACGTTACGAAGCATCATTGAATGGATTTCAACATGTTAACCAAGATGGTCTGGGTGGCGGTCTTGATAATTTCGATGTGGGTTTCGGTATGTTAAATCTTGCGGTTGTAAAGGATTCTTTCGGCGGCCCAACCAACGAGTTCTGCGAAGTAAAGGATATATGGGAACAATGTGCGGACGATTCGGTTGAAGGCTTCAGTGGTGGTAATGTTTCGTTTCTTACCAAGTTACACAGTATGCCCATTACCGACAGCTTGAAAAGTGATGTGTTCTTCAACTACGGCCGCTATTTTGGCTCCGATGCCGATATGAAAGCTCATATTAGTGATGGAAATTATACGCGTTCTGCACGTGAAAATAACCCAGATTCATACCAATTGGGTTTGGCGCTCACACAAGGCGATCGAAGCGATTGGAACCGACTTCTTGTTCGTTATAGTAACAAAACCAGTACCTCAATGACGCAAAGTTGGTTGCATCGTCCAAGCTATCAAGTGGGTGGTTTTTTTGACGGTGTACAAGAAATTACTGATTCGGTTCGCTTAGCGTACATGCTTTCACATGAAACTGCGTCTTACGGTGATGATGTTAAAGATCTTAAAGTAAACCGAGCACTGCCTTATGAAAAAACGACATGGAACCAAGCAGCGGTTCGCGGTACTTATAGTTGGAGCAGCAAGTTCTCAACGGTACTTGAACTGGCTTATGACCAAATGGATTTTGAAGTCAACGCTAGAGGTGCAACAACTGGAACAGACGGTACCAATTCTTCCGCAAAAGTAACGCTCGCTCAAGATATTCATCTAGGTAGTGGTTACTGGGACAGACCCGTTATTCGTCTATTTGTTACGTACGGCCAACTCGATACTAATACTCTCGCATTCCAAAGCTACGGTACAGGTTCCGACTGGCAGGCGGGTTATAACCCATACATTACCGAATTGGGTAAGAGAGACGCGACAACTTTTGGCTTGATGTTTGAAACTTGGTGGTAATTTACCTGAGAGGCAACCTATTTAGGTTGCCTTATTCAACATCGATGTTGAGTAATATTGCTTTTCTCAACAGTATTAAAAAAGAACAGAAGATTGATAGAGGTATGGATTGAATTGATTGTTATGATCATTTAGGAAGCTCTAAATTAGCTGCACTTAAGTGTTGTTATACGTTAGTGTCATGATGCAATTGCTTAGATGTTCTTCAATAGCATACCTGTAGCGTACAACAAGAACTTAGAAGTGATAACTGATGGTCAGTAACAATAGTCTTCATATTGACGTGTTTTGAATTAGAGCGATTTTTTGAAAATAAAACGTAATTAACCTTTCATTCTATTATTTTATCGTATTCAAAATGATGGGTCTTAGATTAAATTATAACCAAATTATGCCACTTATTTAAGTGACATGAACTGCTAAGGTTAACTCGAGTCGCACTATTTAAAAATGCTTATTATGAGCGGAGATCTATATGAAAAAAAGTAATTGTATAAATAGAATAGCAATAATACTGTTTGTTTTTTTGTTGCCGTTTAATTTGCATGCAGAAATAAAGACGCCTATGGTGTTTCCAGGCAAAGATAGTCTTATTTTAGAGCTTGTTGAACTGGCGCTTCAAAAAAGTGGTAAGTCACATACGGTTAACCACGCTACTGAATATTTATCAGATGCAAGATTGGTGGAGGAAGTCCGCAATGGACATATCGATTTGATATGGGCTGGTGCATCTCAAGATCTACAAAATCAATTGCAAGCAGTTAAAATACCAATTTTTAAAGGTCTTGCGGGATATCGAACCTTTGTTATTGAAAAAAACAGTCAATATAAGTTTGCAACTGTTAGAAATATCCATGATTTAAGAACCTTGAAAGCTGGGTTGGGGCGCTTTTGGTCAGATACTAAGATTCTAGAAGCAGCTCATTTAAACGTGATTAAACCAGTTAAGGCTGATAGTCTTTTTCATATGGTAGAAGGGGGACGTTTTGACTTTTTACCTCTTGGAGTCCATGAATCACGAGGTGTTGTGGAAGCCCAAGATGGTCTAAATTTGGCGGTTGAAGATAACATTCTTTTGGTGTATCCATCGGCGATGTATTTTTACGTATCGAAACAAAATACAAGTCTCTTTCAAGACATTAATAACGGGTTGGAAATAGCGATAAAAGACGGCAGTTTTAACGAGATTTTTTATAACTCAGAGCTTATTAGAACTACATTTGAAACAAGTAAACTTACTGAAAGAGTTGTAATTAATATAGATAATCCATACTTGCCAAAAGATGCACCAATCGAGCGGAAAGAGCTTTGGTTAGATATTAATCGATAATGTAAGGGCGAATAAATGAATAATAGTTTAAGTAAAGCACTCTCAATTTTTCTTATAGTAGTCGGTTTTATTGGGATTTCTATTGGTGGCGGAGCCAGCTATTTTACGGTTAAAGATAGATTAAATACCGATTACACTCAAGACGTGGAATCTACCGTTGGTTTGGCTGATGCGGCGTTGGTAGAAGCGATTTTTGCGTATGATTTTGAGCAAGCACAGGCTGTAACCGATGCTTTGATTAATTCTGAAATTTTGCGTTCTGTTGTTGTGGTTGATCAACGAGGAAAAGAGATATCTAGTTCCGGTATCTCAGTCAAAAATTTGTCTAATACAGAGCATTCTGTTGTTCGTGGTGATGCAAAGATTGGTACTATTACCTTTCAATTTGATCCAGCAATTATTGGCCAAAGTATGCAAGACGAAATGTTATTGATGATGTTTTCTATTGTCCTGGTGTTGGTGATGGTCGTAGTTAGCGTATACTTCTTTATGCGTTCAGTGGTTATTCAGCCTATCGATGATGTGACTAATTCGCTGCATCGCCTGTCGACAGGTGATGCTGATTTGTCACAACGCATTTCGGTTAAAAGCAATAATGAAATTGGTCGGTTGACTAAGAATTTTAACGATCTTATGGATAATCTGACCGATATGATTGGTAGTGTCGCCAATATTAGTGACAACATTAGCGATATTTCTAACACGTTGACTACGGTCGCAAGAAAGTCTCAAGACGATGCTCAATCTCAACAAGCATCAATGCAGACAGCGGCAACGTCACTTGAGGAAGTGAGCGTCACCGCAGAGGATGTATATCGCAACGCTGAGGCAACACTGGCTAAGACTCAAGAGGCCATTAATTGTGTTGAAGAGGGTGGACGCTTAGTTGAGCAGAACGGCTCACTAGCGACAAGCCTTTCAGAGCAAATCAGCGAAACGTCACAGCGAATCGATGCTTTAATCCAATCTTCTTCTGACATTGGCTCTGTGGTTGAAGTGATATTAAGTATTGCAGAACAGACAAACTTACTCGCATTGAATGCGGCAATTGAAGCGGCGAGAGCTGGTGACCAAGGGCGGGGTTTTGCTGTTGTCGCTGATGAAGTGAGAGCATTAGCTCAAAAAACGCAGAACTCCACATCAGAAATAGAAACTATTGTTTCGAGCTTACAATCTAATGCAAAAAGAGCAGCTGATTCGATGGATGCGAGTTTAGTATCATCACAAGAGGTAACGGCTGCAGCGATAACGTTGTCAGCGAATTTACAGAAAATTTCGGTTGATATCGAGTCCATTAATAGTATGAATAGTGAAGTGGCGGTGGCGACAAAGCAACAAAGTGAGGTCACCAAAACCATCGCTATCAATATAGATGATTTAAATCAATTATCTTCATCTTTGTCGGCGAGTGCGACGGATGTAAATGCTAAGGTCGAAGAAATTCAAGGGGTTAACTGTGATTTGACCAGCAATATTGGTCGGTTTAATATGTAAGAGTATATTACTTTTTACCTTCGTTATGTGATGCTTTAAACATATGTAATAAGTAGATTAAAGGCTGGCTCGTTCTGATATGAGGTGATACTTTTAGTTAAACGCTCGATGGACATCATCGGGCGTTTTGTATTTTAGAACTGTGTTCGGCCTCTTTTTATTATAGGGCCTAACTGACTCGCAACTATTTCCCAAGTTCCTGCTATTTGTAATAGTTAGCTTTGGGACTGTTTTTTTCGTAAGCTCTCCATAAACCCCGCATTCTCATCACCACCCACGAATAATAAGATCAACTCTCCAACCCAAAGGATATTTGAAATGGCAAAACGACGCACCAATAAAGAATGGTAAACTCTTATCGAGCGCTATGAGAGCAGCAATATCACTCAATGCACCTTCTGTGAACAGACTGAACTGAGCCTATTAGCCTGTCCACGTGCTTTGCGAAACTAAGTTATCTACAAGCAACAACACCGTCGACGCCAGTCGGCTTTGTTAGAGCCAAAGTCGTCGAAAAGACGACAAAATATCAGGCAGCCCAGCTACCAACAGCCAGCATGACTCCAACTTGCCTCTTTGTAGCGATGCATTATTCGTATTTACCAATAAACAACGCGATAAAATCAAAGTGTTGTACTGGGATAAAACGGGCTTTGCCCTGTAGTATAGACAACTTGAAAAAGCCACGTGTAAGTGCCCTTCTACAGAGAAAAACCAGGTGTTTACCCTAACTCAACTCGTGCTCGATAGACTGCTTTCAGGCTTCACGATTATCGGCCATAAACCCGTTATAATAAACGTCATGAAAAACACGCCAGATATCAACCAGAAAGTCAAGATGTTGCCGAGCTACAAGCGATGGTAGCAGTACTGATGTCGGAGGAAAATGACTGGAAATAAGAGCTTCAATCGCTGTTTGAACAACTCAAGCTTGCCTTCGGTCGCCAGTTCGTAAAACGCCCGGAAGTGTTAAAATCTTACGATGAATCACAAGGTGACGTCTTCAGCAGTCGAATGTGAAGCTGATAAGGAAGACGAAATTGAGGTGACGATAACCACAACAACGAAGATGCGTGGTAACCGTAAACCTAGCCTCGTGAGGTTATCGAACTTGATTTAGACGACGATGAGAAGCAGTACGCTTGGGGCAAGCATGGCCTGCATAGAATCGGTGAAGAGCGCAGCTAGAAACTAGAGTTCACGCCAGCAGTACTCAAAGCACTAAGTATGCTTGCCGCCAATGCGAGATAACCAAGGACAACATCAAAAGCCAGCCCTACAGAGCATCATTCCTAAGAGTTTCGCAACTGAAAGCTTAATGGCTAACATCAACCTTAGTAAGTACCAATACGCGATGCCACTTTACTGGCAGGAATCATTATTTACACAATCAGGTATAGAGCTATCAAGTAACACTATGGCAAGTTGGTAGTTATCCAAGCGAAAAGTTCGCTCCGTTGTATGCAGCTTCGAGAGAGTACCTACTCAACCAGGTACTTAAGGCAGAGAAACAGTGTTTCATGTGGATTTACTGTTTGGGAGTGGATTCGTCTAAAACACCAGTACCAAATGCGAACAATATCGCGCAATATGCTTATAAGGTGGATAAAAAACGCCCGATGAAATAGAACTGGGCGTTTTAGTCATTAAGTGTCATTTAGATCGGAACGTGTTAATACGCTAGCTATCGAATTACTTATAATTTAGATATACGGTTTTTTTCTGCAAGTAACCTTCAAGACCATGTTTACCGTCTTCTCCGCCAATACCTGAGCGTTTGAATCCAGTGTGGAATCCATTAAACAACTCGCCATTTGGTCGGTTGATATAGATTTCGCCCACTTCTAGTTCATTAACCGCCTGCATAATCTTACTCATGTCGTTGGTGTAAACATAACCAGAAAGGCCTAGATCGATATCATTAGCATATTCAAGAGCCTGTTCGAAGCTACTGACAGGCATGGCAGATACGATTGGTCCGAACGTCTCTTCCTTCATTATATCCATGTCGTTCGTTACATTAGTAATAATGGTAGGTGAAAACCAAAACCCTTTATCAAATGCTGCGCCTTCTGGTTTACCACCGCCGAGTTCGATTGTGGCACCTTGTTCTTTTGCACGATTGACCATACGAGTGAGGTTTTCAATCTCTCTGGCGTTCACTTTTGGACCAATATCCGTATCGCTGGCAAACGGGTCACCCACTTTGAGTGTTTTCGTTTTGGCGATAAATTTAGTCATAAAGTTATCGTAAATCGCTTCGTGAATATACATACGCTCGTTAGATGTGCAAATTTGTCCACAGTTGCCAAAACCTGATTTAACAGCCAAGTCGACTACGTGATCAACGTCAACGTCCGCAAGCACGATAAACGGTGCTTTACCGCCCAGTTCTAAGTTAAGCGCGGTAATATTCTTAGACGCAGAGCGATAAAGAATAGAGCCTACTTCAGAGCTGCCTGTTAACGTTACTAGCTTGGTGATTGGGTTGCGAACCAGTTCATCGCCGACTACGGCGCCTTCGCCAGAGATAATATTAACAACACCTTTTGGAAAATTGCATTCAGTGATGAGTTTAGAAAATTCCAATACTGCAAGGGGGGTATCTGCAGGAGGCATGATAACCATAGTATTCCCAGTAACCAGTGCATTACCAAGTTTTCTTGCTGCAAGTGCTAATGGATAATTCCACGCGAGTAATCCAACAGTTACACCAAAGGGCACGCGTTGAATCCAGATTTGCTCGTCTTGATTTTCGCTGGTAATTATCTCACCTTCTATACGTCGAGCGGATTCCGCAGCATAACGAAGAAAACCAACAGAACCGGCGACTTCGCCACGAGCGTCGCACAGTGTCTTACCTTGTTCAGTGGTTAAAAGCTTTGCAAACGACTCGGTGTGCTCCTCCAATTTGTCTGCTAATTTAGAAACATATTGCGCTCGAGTTTGTGCAGGGAGTTTTGCCCAAGCTTTAGAGGCTTTTTCGCTAGACTTCAGTGCTTTTTGTGCGTCTTCTCGTGTAGCTTTTGGCGCGTAACCCACGATGTCCTCGTTACTAGGGTTAATAACTTCAATAGTCTCTGAATCAGAAGCTGCTAACCACTGACCATCGATGTATAAATTGCTATATAAAATAGGCATATGAATCCTCGTCGAATACAAATAATATACATCTAATATAACTCAAATACGGCCATTGGCAAACCAAATCATTCTATTGGTAGATGTATTTGTGATTTCACTAACGTATTGATACACTAGTTATATAGTGTGTACGGTTCTTAAGATGTATATCACAAATACTGCAATAATGGATGAACTCAACAAATTTGTTGCGCTTTAATTACACTTTCTTGATAAAAAAAGCTGTAACTAGTGGTAAAGTACAGACTTACTATAAAATAGGTTGACCGAATTAACCTGACAACCCTGGAAAAATGATGATTGAATCAAATAATACAAAACGACGGTACTATGATATCGGGTTACAAATTGAAGAACTGCTTCACTCTGGAGTTTTCAAAGCTGGTGAGCGTTTACCTTCTGAACGTGAATTAAGTGATCGGTTTGAAACCAGCAGGGCGACGATTCGCGAAGCTATCATTATGCTCGAGCTGAAAGGTTTAGTTATCGTTCGGCAGGGAGCTGGTATCTATTTTATTGATTCACCTGATAAAGCTTCAAATAGTGCTTTTATCCCCAAAAGTGATATCGGTCCTTTTGAGCTATTGCAGGCTAGACAAATTATCGAAAGTAGCATTGCCGGATTCGCGGCGACTCAAATAAAATTTAATGAATTAAGAGAACTTAAAAAAGTTCTCAACCAGCAAGAAAGTGAAATCAACGGTAGCAGCGAAAAGTTTGAACAACTTGATGAACAGTTTCACCACTTGATTTCAGAGTCGACTCAAAATCGTGTACTTATTCGCCAGGCTGCTGAAATGTGGAATACAGTTCGTATTAAAAACCCGTTATGGCGAGAACTGAACCACAAGTATTTGCATGAAGAGCGTCTACAAACCCAATGGATTAACGACCACAAACGTATTCTGATGGCATTACAGAAACGTTCGGCAGAAGAAGCGAAACAAGCGGTCTGGCAACACATAGAGAACAGTAAAGTTGAGCTGTTAAAAATTGCCTCATCAGAAGGTGTAGATGAGGAGCTTGATGATTTTTTCTTTGCGCTTGATTTAGACATTGAAAATACTTAATACACATGTGTTTTAAAGGCGAGCGTATAGCAGTTTTTTATGTAGCGAAGTGCTCTTGTAGTAGCATTGTGAATTTGGCCACCTGATTAGAGGTGTTAGAATGCACCTCTAATCAGGTGAAACTATCATAAACGTATGAGAGAACTTTCAGTCCCGAATTTAAGCTAGAGGCTGCGCAGTTGGTCACCACTAGGGCTATACAGTTGTTGAAGCTGAGTGTAAGCAAGTTAGCAATGGATCAGCGGATGAGGCAACTCAAGCAAGAGAGGCAAGGCGTAACACCGAAAGCTTCGCCGCTCACTTCTGAGCAGATCGAGATCCGAGCGCTTAAAAAGCGGATTGCTGAGCTGGAAGAGCATAATAAAAGAGCAATTGCTCTGTTGATGTTGGACCCACTGAACAATTCTCGATAATCGAGAAACTCAAGTAGAGCTGCAGTGTTTCAAAGCTGTGTAAAGTGTTCGGTATCCATCGAGCAGTTTTAAGTATTGGTGTAAGAAACCCAAGACTCAATCTGCAGAAGATGTCCATCTACGTGCCCAAGTTCAAGAGGCTCACAGCGTTAGTAACGGCTCTGCCGACGCGAGAACCATTGCGAGTATCGAAACTAACTCGCGGTGGTTCTTTCTCGTTACAGAGCAACTAAGCTGATGAAAAACTCGGGCGGTTAGTCGTTAACCTCCTAAACACCGATATAGCGCAGCAATCCAGGAACACATTGAAATTATAAATCATTTAGATGACAGTTTGCTGTGACTGCTCCTAATCAGATCTGGTTCGGCGACGTACCTATATTTGGACCGGAAATCGCTGGAGTTATCTTGCAGTTGTTATCGACCTCTTTGCACATAAACCGATCGGTTGGGCGATGTCTTTTGCCCGATAGCTAACTGACATGTAAGGCGCTGAAGATGGCCTATGAGTCGCGAGGTAAGCCCTCCAATGTGTTATTCCACTGCGACCAAGTTAGTCATTATACGAGTCGTATGTACCGCCAAGCACTCTGGCGATCTCAAATTAAACAGAGTTTATCTCGTCGAGGAAATTGTTGGAATATATACCTAATTAACTTGAAGATGCTGGTTTGAGAGCCTGAATATTATCATTGATTCGAGACACCAGCGAAACTGCGATCTCTGGAAGAGTCACAGTAAAAAATTGGTCAAAAGCTGCTCTATCGGATTGAGGTCGGGGCTATAAGACGGGAGGTAATGTATTCAATATTAAGGACAAATGCTGCATCTTTGACTAAATTACGTCGGTGATATCCTGCTCCATCTAATATGATATGAAGCTTATGGGTTAATGGGTAGCTCTCTCGTAGCTTGCAGAAAAAGCGAACAATGTTTTCACTGTTAATGCTTTCGAAATTGCTAATAATTGTCGCTCCGATATCCGATAGATTCAGCGCAGCCACAATATTCAGTCGGCTACGGTTACCTGTCGTTTCAGCCACTTTATCTTAACCAGTGCGTATCCAACCATGGGATATTTTGGTCGATAATGTTGGGTGAACATCATCGATAAAAACTATCGATTCATCCTTGCCACCACTCGCCTTTAAAGCTTTGTAAGCCTCAATGAACACTTATTGTTTTTTACATTAAACTTGTGTGGGACACCTTTCGGTTGCTTGTAGCTAAAACCATTGTGGTGAAGCCATTTATTCATGCCTGAAACCTTATAGCTAAGGTCGAACACCTCTATAATATAAGCGACAATTTGATGAGTATGCGAATAAGTATTTTCGGTCAAACTCTCGATAAGGTGCATGGTTTGAGTGGAAGAAAGTTTACTTTGGCTGCCACCATTTTCAAGCTTAATCTTTTTTGAGAGATAATGGTCTGACTCCCAATGAGTCAGAACGATTATATTGGGAAAACTCTAAAACCGTGGCCAATTTTAGCTGACCACTACAGTTCCAGTTGCTGCTTTTGTTGAGGAGTCAGTGTAATTTCATTGTGCTTAGCATGATCCTGCTTTAACAAAAAATCAAGCATCTTCAATGATCACGGGTATATAGAAGCTCAATAGGATTGAGGTTAGGGCTATAAGGTGTGAGGTAATGAGGACAAACGCCGTATCTTTGACTAAATCACTACGGTGATATCCGGCTACATTTAAGACAATATGGAGTTTGTGGGTTAATGGTAGATTTCTCTTAGCTTTCATTAATAGCGAACAATGCTTTTACTGCTAATGCTTTCGTAATCACTAACAGTAATCCTTCCAATATCCGACAGATTCAACGCGCCAATAATATTCAGTCAGCTACGATTATCTGTCGCTTCAACCACTTTATCTTGACCAGCGCGTATCCATTCATGGAATGTTTTGGTCGATAATGTTGGGTGAACTGCATCGATGAAAACGTTTGGAATTAACGCCGTTTGCGAACAACGTAACTAAACTGAGTTCGTGCTGTTCGCATAAAACACGCTGAGTAATATTGTTGTTTTCATAGTGTTCAAAGAGTGCGTACCACTCCTGAACAGAGAGTCGTTTTGCCGTTTTAAATTTTTTTGGAGTTAGAGGGGCGATGTTAATATTGGTGCAGAGTGATTTGAATGCGGGGTTTATGATGGATTTACTTTTCAGTGACCGCTAATTTGTAATGAATTCAAAAAAACCCCTCTATTGAGGGGCTTGGTGTTATTCATTTTGTTAGGTTAAATGTATTTTAGCAGTTGGTGTCATCACCTGCAGGAGTGATGCAAACTGGATAGGCTGCCGATTGTTGTTTTTCTGTCGCATCTGCATCGTTCTCGAACACAACAAATAGGTAGTAGAATTGATCTTCAGGTAGCTCTTGAGTTGGAACCAGTCCGTCATTTTGATATGAAGGGAGATCTAGCGAGAAAGTAATGTTTTCGCCTTCAATCGTACCAGGAGTTCCAGGTACGATGTCAAACTGAGCATCATCCCCACCTGCGTAATCCTTGACTAGTGCCCAGGTAGGTTTCTGTAGAAGACGTAGGTAAATCTTGACACCATCAGGCGTTGTTTTGTGAGAGCCTGCGTTATAGTTAAACGTTACGTCTAACGGCTCATCAATTGGATTTGCTCTAGTTTTGTATTTCCAATCGCTATCTAGTTTAATAGACATGTCTATATAACTTTCAACGGTCATTGTGATTGAGTCTGTCACGGCATTTGGATTTTGACTGCCATTCGCCGTCGCAGTAATTGTTACCTCACCTTCTCCGGTTCCTGACACAATTCCATCAGATGAAACAGTCGCGATGGAGTCATCTGAAGAGGTCCATAAAATCGACTCATCGTCAGGTTTCTCTTCTTGATCACTAGATGTGAGTAACGCTTTGAGTTGAATTGTCTTATTTACATACAGGTAGCTATCATTTTGTTCTATCGTGATGTCTGTGACGTAAATAGGGTCAAATTCACCTACAGAAATTGCAATGCTCTCGCTCACTCCCTGAGTAGCTGAAGAGGTCACTGTGATAATGGTATCTCCGAAGCTGAGAGCAGTGATATCCCCTTCACTATTGACACTTGCAATTGTACTATCAGAACTTGTATACGTTACTTCAGGTTTCGCATTTAGTGGTGTGAATGACGGTTCTAAAGAATAAGTATCATTAATGCCTAATTTTTTCTCACTACGCGCGAGTGTGATTTCTGTTGGTACAGGCGCAAGACCGTCTGCTGATTTCAGTGTCTCACCAATGTTAGGCTTAATAAATCTAACCGATTCGCCATTACGCCAAGTGATGGTTGCTGCCTCAACTTGTTCTGTTTGACCAAGACCAAAATGCGTCAAGTTCATTACACTTTGTGAGAAAGATGCCCCACGTGAACCGACACGATGAGACGGTGTAGTACCGGAGGCAGTCTCTAGAACAACTCTAGCGCCTAGTGGATCAATGTTAGAGAATGGACTATAGCCGACGTCAACATTAAGGTAGTTTCCGGTATTAACTGTCGTGTTTTTATACAAATACCACATGCCATTTTCATTGCTTCCATTAAGTATGTCAACTTGGCCATTGCGGTTAAAATCGAATGCTTGTCCCATATCACCGTGACCAGGGTCATTAACATCGTGTGCGCCATGGGTTGTGGTTGTTTCAAATTTTCCTTTGCCATTGTTAACCAATAGTAAATCCGAAACACGTTCTGCAATGAAGCCAAAACGATGAATGAAGAGGTCATTCCACCCGCTATTGTTGAAGTCTCCGAATGTTACTCCCCAGTGGTTACCGCCCGTCGGCACATTCCATTCTTGTGTGGCATCAACAAACTTGTCACCGTCGTTTATAAGCAGCATATCGCTTACGTTACGGTTGGTTGGTTCCCAATCTGTCGCAACGCTGGTAACATTTTCAAGTGAAAAAGAGACAGCCCAATAAACATTTTGATTTCTGACCCATTCTACTTTCCAGTTACCGCCGCCGGTGTGACCGATATAAATCCCATTTTCATCACGGACTTCTGGAAAACCAACGGCATCTTCAGGTTGGACATCTAAAAATTCCGGTGCATCTTTCATGTCTGGATGAAGTTGACTTTCTTGGAAGCCTTCTGCGTAAACCCACTTTTTCTCTTTTGAGTTACCGAGGTAGATTGGATAACCATCATCGTATTGACGATAGGTCAAGCTTAGGTCTTTAAGCGTTAGTGTCGCATTTTCATCTGTTGTAATGTCGATCAGCGTTTTACCGGTTTCGCCGTCATCGCGGACGTCGAATTTTTTTGTCGTTGGGTTGAAATCATAAGATTTGTTTGACAGTTGGTATTCAGGAAGACCACGAGATAAATAAATGTCAAAGTGGCCATCGTTATTTAAATCTACTTCCGCAGCAGATTGTACCTGGTCTAAGCCTATCGCATTTGCTGGTAGGCGCTCACTGGAAACATCAGTAAAAGTGAAGTCACCATTGTTTCGCCATAAGGATACGGGTGAAAATAGCAGTAGATCTTGTTTACCATCGTTATCGTAATCTAGAATGAGTGCACGTTGGCCGAGTGTGTGCTCTAATCCAGCCACGCGTTTTTGTGTGAATGTACCATCGCCGTTATTTTCATAAAATAGTTGAATAGGACCATCGTAATCGGGTGTTTTTGCATTAACCAGTATTAGGTCCAATAAGCCATTGTTATTCAAATCAACCCAGCGGGGGGCTCTTCCGCGCGCAGGGGTTGTAATGCCACCATTGCCTTCTACTTGAACAAAATTGCCACCTTCGTTTTTGAAAAGAATATAAGAAGAAGGATTCGTTCCGTTTGCTCCACCAATAGCGAGCATCATATCGAGGTGACCGTCACCAGTGTAGTCACCCAAAGCGGTACCATGGTAATCTTGTGGATTAGGGAACATAGGGACAACATCTACCGCGCCACCGTCTAAGTTTGTTACTACCTGTGGTGCAATGTAGTTATGGTTGTTTAGAATGGCATCATAGTATCCAGTATCGTTAATGTCGCCAATCGATGGACCGCCATATTTGAGTGTAACTTCTGTTTCCAACCCAACTTCAGCGGACATGTCGGTAAACTCTGGGAGGGTGATGTCTCCAAGTGGTGCTGCAGTCATTGAATTGACTTTCACAGCGCCTGTTCTGACAGCAATAGTAAACGGTGTTCCGTTGTCAGACTGAGTTGCAATGTCGTTTAGTTTTGTTATCAACCGCAAAGAATGATCGCCGGACGAGGGAATATCGACTTGATCTAAAAGAACCTTCGTTCCCTGAAGCACAGAAATAGAAGCGTAAGCTGACTCGATAGTAACATCTAATTCTAATGCCTGAAGTAACTCTGGAGAAGTAACATCGACATCAACATTGATATCTTTTCCTACTTCAGTCGTTGCAGGAAGTGTAACTGCAGGATTTTGATCGCCAGGTGGGACAGACCCATCTGAGCTGCTAGAACTACTATTGCATCCAACGGTGGAAGCTATAGCTAGTGCTAAAATGCTAAAACCAATTTTTTTATTTATTGACATTATGTTTTCCTTACGTCGTCAAAAATATTTCTCCCGTAGTTTAATTGAGCATAAATAATTGGTTTGTGACTTCTGTCTATTGGTTGTACAAAGGGCTATTTTTAATGCTAAATTCTTGAAATAGATCAACCTATTTTGATTTGGATAGACTTTTAGTATAAAAAATAGCAGTTTTTAGACTCTTTTTAGTGTTTGTGACGTAGGTTATTTAGAATTACGTACTAAACTGCTATCTTTTGTTCAACCAATTTTTTAGCATTTAATAAAAAGGTGAGTGTTGTATGAAGCGTTATCAAATGTACGTAGGCGGTGAGTGGATTGATGCAACAAATAATCAAGTTGAACAAGTCATTAGTCCGTCAACTGAAGAGGTTATTGCAGAGATTCAAAATGCTGATGAGAGCGATGCAAAACGAATTCTTGAAGTAGCAAAACAGGCGCAAAAATCTTGGGCTAAAACACCAGCTAAACAACGGGCAGATATTCTGCGCAAGTTTGCTCAATTGATTCGAGATAATAAAGAATACTTAGCTGAGCTACTTGTTAGGGAGCAAGGAAAGCTCTATCGCGTCGCAATGGGGGAGGTAGAGGTGACCAGTACCTTTATTGAATATGCGTGTGATTGGGCTAGGCAGATGGATGGTGACATCGTTCAATCCGATAATGCAAATGAGCAAATCATGATCCATAAAGTGCCTCGTGGAGTCGTTGTCGCAATCACGGCTTGGAATTTTCCGTTGGCTCTTGCTGGTCGTAAGATTGGGCCCGCGTTGGTTGCAGGTAATACTATTGTAATTAAGCCAACGTCTGAAACACCACTTGCGACACTTGAGCTAGGGTATCTTGCTGAGGAAGCCGGTATTCCGGCTGGTGTTTTAAATATTGTCACTGGCGGAGGACGGACGTTAGGTAACGCTCTTGTTGGTGATAGGTTGACCAATATGGTGTCAATGACGGGTAGTACTCCTGCTGGTCAATCTATTATTAAGGCATCTGCAAATAATATGGCGCATGTTCAGTTAGAGCTGGGAGGCAAGGCGCCTTTTATTGTAATGGAGGATGCCAACCTTGAACAAGCAGTCGCGGCAGCACTGCACTCACGTTTTGATAACTGCGGTCAAGTTTGCACGTGTAATGAACGTATGTATGTGCACAGTAGAGTTTACGATAAATTTATGCGTCTTTTCATGGATAAAGTCGCGTCAATTAAAGTGGGTGACCCAATGGATCCTACGAGTGACATGGGGCCAAAAGTAAACGCTCGTGAGTTAGCTCATATGGAAGAGCTCGTTGCCCAAGCGATCAATGAAGGTGCTACCCTAGCATACGGTGGTGAACGTGTTCAAGGGGCCGGTTTTGAAAAAGGTTTCTGGTTCCAGCCCACTGTACTGACTGATGTGACTCAGGCAATGACTATTGTTCATGAAGAAGCGTTTGGTCCAATCTTACCTGTTATTCGATTTGATACTTTTGAAGAAGTGATCGGGTATGCCAACGACAGCGATTATGGTCTTGCGGCGATGGTTTGCACTAATAACATGAAATATGTTAACCGATTGTTGTCGGAGTTGGAGTCGGGTGAGGTTTATATCAACCGCGGACATGGTGAACAACATCAAGGTTTCCATAATGGCTATAAGCTAAGCGGGACAGGTGGTGAAGATGGTAAATATGGATTTGAACAATATTTAGAGAAAAAAACATTCTATGTGAATTTTGATTAACGGAGAGGTAAGAGAACAAAGCTTTGTTCTCTTATCAGAGGATTCGCCATTCTTCGACGACATGAATAGCTTAGATCACTAAATGGTTAAGCTAATAACACAGCGTTGTTATGGAACAACGAGAATCCAGCTTCGGTAAGCCATATTTATTTCGTGGCTTACCGATTCGAAAGGCTGTTTTCAGACATAGATTAAATGCGTACGACATTAGTCCATCAAATGGCTGGGCGCGCGATTCAGTGTTTACCTCCTTGCTAGTGTTTGTTATTTAGTGATTGATTTAACTCATTTAGAAAAAGCGAGATGGCGGTATCAGTTCGAACTGTGGTGAACTGATATTGGCCACGCTCTTAGAGTTTAACCAGAACAATCGTTCTGATTCATTGGGTGTTAAACCACCGTTGTATTGGTGCGGGTGGAGCTGGCAATAATAACCAATAATGTATCGAGTAATTTCTTGTTGCGCCTCTGCAACGCTCCTATAATCTACTGTTGGTATCCATTCCGTTCTCAAGCTTCTAAAGAAGCGCTCCATTGGTGCATTATCCCAGCAATTTCCTCGACGAGATAAGCTTTGCTTGATCTGAAAGCGCCACAATAACTGCCTTGATCGCTGTGGAACATGACGCCTTGTGGTTTACCACGAGACTCATAAGCCATGGCAAGAGCCTTACTTGTTAATCGACTATCGGGCGACAATGACATTGGCCAACCAATATTTTTCTAGCAAACAGATCGATAACAACGGCTAAGTACATCCAACGATTACCTGTCCAAACATAAGTAACATCACCAACCCACACTTTGTTTGGCTCCGAAACTGCAAACTGGCGGCCTAAGTGGTTTGGGATCTCAATATATTCTTGTGATGTTCTGCGATATCAGTGTTTTGGTACTTGGCAGCTCACTAGGCCAAGGGCTTTGATGAACTTCGTTGCACTGTCACGACTCAGGTTAGTTCCCTGAGTCGTGATTATGTCAGCAATGGTCCTAGCGCCCGCAGAGCCGTTGCTTGCGGCGTGAGCCTCGCTAACTAAACTATGGAGCTTTACTGTTTCAGCATTAATCTCTGCTGGACGTTTTCGCTAGTAGTTTAGCTGCTTCGATGAATATTGAAAACTACACATAATATTTTTACGCTGTGGCTCTGCTTGAGTTTCTTGATTATCAAGAATTGTTCATTGAGTCCGACATCAACAGAGCCGTGGCTTTTTTTAATATTTCATTATGCTCTTCAAGGCGAGCTAACTTCTTCTTTAATTGCCGTATTTCAATTTGCTCAGGCGTCATTGGTGATACTTTAGGTGTTTTCCCCTGACGTTCTTCTTTTAGTTGGCGAACCCACTTATCCATCGTGGATTTACCAACGTTCATCGCTTGAGCAGCCTCTGCCACTGAGTGGTTCTGATCTAGAACTAGTTGTGCCGCTTCCAATTTGAAATCGGCACTAAATAGTCGTCTTGTACGCTTTGTCATAGTGTCACCTGTTAACTTATCAGGTGATGATATCACCTCTAACTAAGTGACCAAATTAAGCGTACCACTACAGAACTGATGGCGATACGGGTTAATCGGTAATGATTAGCTTGTGGCTTTACGATACTCAACTGGTTAAGTAGTTACTCAGTAGTAGAGACAAAAAGTAACGTTATAATCAGATTTGTATACTAGACATTTATGACGGAGTTTTTTGGAAAATACTTTTATCATTTTGTTAATGAGATCATTCTATTGTCAACCAAATAGTGCGATTTGTTATGTGCGTCACGTTAAATTGGTTCTCCAATTGTTAGTATAAGTCTATCGGGTTAATTGAATAATAACCTTAGGGCTGGACCACTATTATTAGGATGAAAATGACACATTTTGTATCTTCTGAGATCTAGGTCTTTGAAGAGAGCGAGTGAAGTGAATATCATAACAAACGTTACTGATATTGGTAACCCAAAGCGACAGAGTGTTAATTTTGACATGTAAACATCATGTTTATTGGTTAACCGTGTAAATGCTTGTTGGGGGAATTGATTATCAGGGTGATAGCAAGTGAAGTGCAACAAGTAATGAGGCCTGTCCCAGACATGTTGTTAACCCATATTAAATAACTATATCCATCAAGGAATTGATCATGAATAAATTTAAAACTACGGCTCTTTTAGCGGCTATTGCATTGACAGGTTTTGGTTGTCAGTCAACGACGGGTTCTGCTGGCGGTGCTTCTGCTTCTGCTTCTGCTGCGGTAGCTCCAGCCCCCGATTTTGAAAGTGCTCAATTTGCGCAATCGATAAAAGGTAAAAAGTCTAAAGTTGAATTAGTTCAAGGTACAGGCGTTACCGTGGGTAAAAATGCGGTTAAAATTGATTTTGAGGGCGTATCTGAAGCCAATAAGAATAAATTTTGGCCTAACGCATTTATGACTCCAGCAGGCGGTGTCTGGGATTGGAGTGATAAAGAAAGTTTTACAGTTGATGTCACTAACCCTACTGATGAACACGCATTTATTAACTTCAAAGTTGTTGATCAAGCTGGAACTACTGGTGGTGGCATGCCTCGTCAGTTGAACCATAAAGTAATGATCCCAGCCGGCGCAACTGAAAACGTTGAAGTTGTATTCCGAGCAAGCCTTTACAGTTTGCCAGGATACTGGGGTGGTGATGATCTAGATCTTAGCAAGATTAAAGAGGTTAAAATATTTATTCAAGGCCCGATTGAGAAACAAACAATTATTCTTGATAATTTCACCTTAATCGGGCCTCAATCTTAGTGGTCTTTTTACAACCCTTCTAGCTGAGTAAAACATGGATACGAATAAATCTAAAATAGCGATTATGCTCTCTACTATTTTAGTGTCTTTATATGGGTGTAAGTCTACACCCATAGATGCACCTGATAGTAATGTAAGCAGTAACTCTGTCAGTATTAATTTACCTGACTTCGAGACCGCAGCTTTTGTTAATGCGTTGACATCAACAAACTCAAGCGTTGAGCTTGAAAGTCTCGTTGGTGTAACTAATGGGAAAAATGCACTAAGAATTAATTTTGATGCTGTTTCTAACGAAGAAAAAAACAAAATATGGCCAAGTGTTAAAATAAAACCTCAGGCTAGTCCTTGGAATTGGAATTCAAAAGGAAGTTTAAAATTAGATGTAACCAATCCATCGGGAACAGCTATAAATGTTATTTTTAAATTATCTGACAATGTCGGGATAATGGGGGAAGAAAATAACCAACTTAATTACTCAGTGACCATTCCTGCGGGTGCAACCGAACAAGTTGAAATGCTATTTAATGGTTCTAAACGCAAATTAGAAAACTACTGGGGTGGTGAAAAGTTAAATCTTCGCCATCTATCCGAGCTTCAAGTATTTGTGCCAGGCTCAGTGAAACAACGATCTGTGGTTTTAGATAATTTTGAGTTAGTGAACGCTACGGGTGACTTCATCTCTGCAGAAGAAAAGGTTGTTGATGCAGGCCCAATTCCAACGTTACTAGAAATTACAGATTTTTCTGACGATAAAAAAACATTCGTGAGTAAATCGTACAGTAGAGGAACTTCGACCCAATTGGTCGATACGCTGTCTGGGCAAGGTTTAAACGTTACGTTCTCATCTAAAAATGCGTATCCTAATATTGCTTTTAGAGCAGATAAACCTTGGGATTGGTCTAAAAAAGGGGATTTTAATTTAGCGTTAGATATAGACAACCCAACTAATGATGCTGTCCAACTCTATGTGCGAATTGATCAAGCTGAAAATGCTCAAAAAGGCGGCACTGCTAACGGCGTAAAAGACAGTATGTCTAGTTATGTTACGTTATTACCGGGCAAAAAAAGTACCTACTATATGGCGTTGCAGCCATCGAGTAAGGGCAATACTGTATCAGGAATGCGAAGTGAACCACCAAAGCTATCTTATGATGCTCAGGCCATTAGCTATGGTTGGGGCGAGAAAAGCTTAAATACTTCAGAGATCCATACAATAAGTCTTTATCTTCAAAATCCGACGAAGGACGCGGAAATTATTGTTGATACTATTCGGTTAGTACCTGATCTCAGTTCTGATACCAGTCGATATGAAAATATCGTTGATAAGTACGGTCAATTTACCGGTGATGAATGGGAAGAAAAAATTTATTCTGATGAAGAACTTCGTGCAGCAGGCAAAAAAGAGTTAGCGAATATTGGTAAAGCTAAGCCACTCAGTGATCGCTGTACTTACGGAGGTTGGTCAGAAGGGTCTAAATTGGAAGCCACAGGTTTCTTTAGAACTGAGAAAGTAGACGGTCAGTGGACATTGGTTGATCCTCAAGGGTGTAAGTTCTTCATGACCGGTCTCGCAAATATTCGCATGGCAGATACCGTGACCATCACTGGTGTTGATTTTGATGATGTGTCGACTCGTGAAGGGGCAAAAGTTCATTCAGAGCTACGTAACTCTATGTTTGAGTGGCTACCAGAGTACTCTGACCCACTTTCTGAAGCATATAGTTATGCAGGGTATGTCCATTCCGGTGCGGTAAAAAAAGGTGAAGTCTACAGCTTCTACTTAGCTAACCAGATGCGTAAATA
Source organism: Vibrio sp. 10N.261.51.F12 (assembly GCF_041471725.1). NCBI lineage: Bacteria > Pseudomonadati > Pseudomonadota > Gammaproteobacteria > Vibrionales > Vibrionaceae > Vibrio > Vibrio sp. 10N.261.51.F12. The sequence continues at coordinate 193,869 of NZ_JBFROV010000037.1, forward strand.
TGGAGTGTCTAAAGAAGAAGCTAAGTCAATATGGAAAGATGTCACGCTTGATCGTATGACCGATTGGGGTTTTACCACGCTTGGAAACTGGACGGACCCAATTTTCTTTGGCTCTGAACGAGTGGCCTATGAGGCACATGGCTGGATTCGTGGTGATCACAAACGCATTAGTACAGGTAATGATTATTGGGGACCTATTCACGACCCGTTTGATCCAGAGTTCAAAACAAGTGCCCGTAATATGGCGGAAAGCGTTGCTTCTAGAGTAAAAGACAGTGATCCTTGGCTTATCGGTACCTTCGTTGATAACGAAATTAGCTGGGGCAATGTAATGAATGAAGCCAACCATTATGGACTCGTTATCAATGCATTGAGCTACGACAGTGCAGAAAGCCCGGCAAAGAAGGCCTTCTCAAGTTACCTCAAAGATCAATACAAAGAAATTTCAAAGTTGAATTCTTCATGGAACGTTCAAGTTAAAGATTGGGCAGAGTTCGATAAGTCTTTTAACTATCGTTCTAGCCTAAGTAAGGGGATGAAAAAAGATTATTCAACCTTGTTACAAATGTTGTCTGAGCAATACTTCTCGACTGTTCGTACGGAAATTAAACGTGTGTTACCTAACCATCTTTACCTTGGTGCACGTTTTGCTGATTGGGGGGTGACTCCTGAAATAGCAAGAGGTGCTGCTAAATATGTTGATGTCATGAGCTATAACCTTTATGCCAATGATTTGAATGATGGCAAAAAAGCACACTGGAAGAAATTATTGCCAGAACTGGATAAACCAAGTGTGATTGGCGAGTTTCACTTCGGAGCAACGGATACAGGGTTGTTTCATGGCGGGATTGTTACTGTAGCTAATCAGAAAAAACGTGCAGAAATGTATGCTAAATATATGGATAGTATAGTAGATAACCCATATTTTGTTGGTGCACATTGGTTTCAATATATTGACTCTCCAGCATCAGGTAGAGCATGGGATGGGGAAAATTATAATATTGGCTTCGTGACTATCGCTGATGTTCCATATGTTGAATTAGGGAAGGCGGCCAAAGAGTTTAACGAAAATATGTATAAAAAACGGTTTGATAAATAATAAAATATCTGACCAAGCTGTTGAAGATAAACTGCCCACAATAAACTAATAGGGAAGAAGATGAATATAATTAGATTAAGTGCTTTAGCTCTAGCTATAAGTGCGTCCTGTTCGGCTAACGCCATTGAAACAATGGTGGCTGACTTTCAGGCGAATGGTATTACCGCCGGTCAGCCGATCGATGCTGCTTCGACTACAACGAACAAAGTAGTCAATAATAATGGCGATAAATATTTACAAATAAAGTCAACGGGCCCAAACAATATGGGCGTTAAATTATTCCCGTATTCATCGGGCGGTTGGAGTAAAGACTGGACAGGTCAAAAGCTATTTAAATTAGATGTGTTGACCAATTCTGGAGTGGACTTGCCACTACTAGTTAAAATAAGTGATGGTGATTATAGTACGCCCATTTGGGGGAAGGTCACACCTTCATCAAATTCAGAATACCAGACGGTAGAATTCGCAATTCCTGATCCACTGCCTGATGGCTTTGATATTACAAATGTCACTGAAATTAACTTTTTATTAGACTCGGAACCTACCGGTTCAGAAGTAACCTTTCAAATTGACAACATTCGTTTAGAGGATGGTAAAGCGAGTGGTGGCGATATTATTGTCCCGGGAGACGATGAGACAGTTATAGTATCATTTGCTGATAAATTTAATATAGGGGATACCATTGACCAAACTAGAGATGGTTTTAATGAAGTGTCAGATTACGCCTCTAGTGATGGTGACGGTGCTTCTTGGGAAGTTGAGTATACCGCAGCTTGGCAAGGTACCACTATTTATTCTGAAGTAGGCGGATGGAATGTTGATTGGACTTCAGAAAGTGGCTTTAAGCTTGATGTGTTAAATGGCACTGATAGCGCGAAGATCGCTATTAAATTAGTGTCAAATAGCAATGGTACTAGTGTCCCCGCAGAGTTTTTATTCGCTGTACCAAAAGACGATACATTCCACACAGTTGAGATCGATTTCAATGAATTACCTAGTGGCTTTGTCTTATCCAATGTTACGGGTGTCCAAAGCTATTTGACTCAAAATAAACCAGGTAAAGTGTACTACGACAGCTTCCGAACCGTCGCCGGCACGATTGATCCAGGTCCAGGTCCAGGTCCAGATCCAGATCCAGATCCAGATCCAGATGTTACACCTATCGTCACTTTTGATAAGTACGTAGGAAAAGTGATTGATACTTGGGACGGTGTCGCGCCAAATATTGGCGTTCAGGATTCGGATTTCGATACGGACGGTGACGACAGTGCTTGGCAGATCAGTGCGATGGATGACTGTGAAAAAATGGATTGTCGTTTAGTGAGAATGCGACGTCAATTTGTAGACCAAGTTGTATCTTGGGATTGGTCAAATGAAAAATATGTAGAGCTTGATCTTATGACTGACTCTACCAAAGATGAGTTGGTGGAGATTAAGCTTGGGAGTACTGGTTATACTGGTAATGGTTGGGCGGATTTTGAAGATCATGTGCTAACCAGTACTATTACGGTTCCAGCATCAGCAACAAGCAATACAGCTTCAATCAGTGCGTTTGCAGCGAGCGCGGTGCAAACGATTAGTATAGATTTGAGTGCAACTGCAGGTGCTAAATTTGACGCGTCAAAAGTTGAGTTTATTCAAATTGGGGTTGTTAACCAGCCTTCAAACCCAATCAACTTATATGTTGATAAAATAGTGACTACCTCAGAGGCGAGTGGAGTCGTGCCTGAAGATCCAGTATATCCTAGTTATACTGGAGCAGGTGGTAGCTTTGGCCCTTTAGGTCTGCTTTTCTTGCCACTGTTAACATTGTTTAGAAGAAGAAAAAGTTAATTGCCTCTTTCTTCGTGTCAATGCCAGTGTGTTCCACACTGGCATTTTTTATGGTTGCGTATTGATGCGCTTATATCATCGCTTTTATCTTGAATCTACGCGCGCACTAAGGCAGGTCGGGCAACACCAATACACGGTAATAGTATATCGATATCCGCTTGTGTTCTTAGCTGTGAAGATAGATGTCATTATAAAATGTACCCTAAGTTCACTTCTTCCTCCTAGAGGACTTGTGGGCTGCATCCATGAACACCTTCCTTTCTTTTCCAATAAAATAATCATCGTTTTCCTCTAGGTACCATTTATTTTCACGACAGAACGAATGTGCCCCAGTTCGCTAAGGTCTTCTTAAAATTTAATCTCGTTTACAAAGATGCATCACATAATTGGATTACCAATTTGGATTTATTGGTCTGGCAGTGTTATGGTTAACGTATTCTGAGAAGCGCAAGGTTTGGTCTAAAGTTTATTTTTGTTAGTAGGTAAATCTGTAACATCAGTCTAAATCAGAATTCTAGATAATGAGGATATTGAATATAAATAATGTGTCACCTAGAGTTAGGTAAATGGATTTATCGTTTAAAGCGATAAATATTATAATGATATATTAAGAGTTAAGGGAAAGATAATGGGTGGTATTAGCATCTGGCAGCTTTTAATCGTCGCAGTGATTGTAGCGCTTCTATTTGGTACAAAAAAATTACGAGGTATTGGAGGGGATTTAGGTGGTGCGGTGAAGGGCTTTAAGAAGGCAATGGATGAAAGTGAACTTAGTCAGTCTGACCATAAAGATACAGGTTTGAATAAAAACTTGGGGCAGCATGAAGCAAAAGTATTTGCTGACATTAATCACGAAAAAGAGAAGGCGTAATCGGTGTTCGATATTGGCTTTTTGGAACTGTTATTAATATCTGTCGTTGGATTAATCGTTCTTGGACCTGAACGATTACCCCATGCTATTAGAAGTGTTTCAAAGTTTTTTGGCACGGCGAAGAATATGATGAATAGTGTAACAGATGAGCTTTCAAACGAACTCAAGGTTAAAGAGTTGCAAGATAATCTACGTAAAGCTGAAAAAATAAATGTTAATACTTTATCTCCAGATTTGAATTCATCGGCAGAAAAAATTAAAAAGTAGTTCAATAACTGGTATCTTCTAGTTCAAGTTGAGATTAGATACCATCGTTTAAATATGGATCTTAACCCTAAGAGCTTTGGTTGCCTTGGCTAGAAAAGTGCTCACGGTTCTGCTCCCTGAGAGGCTGTTAGTAGGTCCTTCCATTCGTATTATGTAAATTGAAAGTAAGGGCCCTTATGTCTTCTGTAGAGCAGACGCAACCTTTAATTAGTCACTTGTTAGAATTGCGTAATCATTTACTTCGTGCATTGGTTTCAGTTCTAGTTGTGTTTTTAGGGTTGATATATTTTTCAAATGATATCTATGAGTTTGTCTCTGCACCTCTTGTTGAGCGACTCCCCGAAGGCGCAACCATGATTGCCACTGATGTGGCATCTCCTTTTTTTACACCACTTAAATTGACTCTGATTGGTTCAGTTTTTATCGCCGTACCTTACATTCTTTATCAAGTTTGGGCATTCATTGCACCAGGTTTATATAAGCACGAGCGCCGGTTGACTATTCCGTTAATGCTATCTAGTTCTTTATTGTTTTACTGTGGTGTGGCGTTTGCTTATTTTGTCGTATTCCCATTGGTATTTGGCTTTTTTACCGATATCTCTTTGGGTAATGTTGAGTTTGCAACGGATATCGCTAGCTACTTAGATTTTGTTTTAGCGTTGTTTATGGCCTTTGGCATTGCATTCGAAGTGCCCGTGGCAATTATCTTATTATGTTGGACGGGTGCTACCAGCCCTGAAAGCCTGAAACAGAAAAGACCATATGTCGTGGTTTGTGCGTTTGTTTTTGGTATGATGTTAACACCACCAGATATGATTTCTCAGACCCTTTTAGCGATTCCTATGTGTTTTCTTTTTGAGGTCGGTTTATTTTTTGCTCGCTTTTATCGTAATGAAGGTGAAATAGAAGAGGCAATATAATCCTATCCTTTTCAAATATGGTTGAATATTGTAATGATATGGTGAGTTTGGCTACATAGTTAATATGGGCGGTGATTAAATAGCTGGCAATAAGGTGATGAGTTTTTCATGTCATCATGAGCCTTACTCCGAAAGGTACCACTCTATTGCATCTAACGATATTCATCGCTGCGATGAGTTTGCTCATGAAATATATTGAGTTCAGCGATTCTATTGTATACTTAAAACACTTAATAGGCTTTGTTTCCTAAATCAG
>NZ_JBFROV010000038.1:0-56395 GCF_041471725.1 Vibrio sp. 10N.261.51.F12
TTGCCATCACCATGATCCGTGAAGACGCCTTCGCTGCCTTCATAAGTCACATGGGCGATGGACAAGTCATCTCCATCAATATCTGATGCGTTAGTTAACAATTGAGCGTCACTGAAGGTGATTGAACCGTCTTCTTGGATGACGTAATTGACATCTTCGACAACAGCAGCGTCGTTAACATTATCTACTTGTACTTCAAAGACTGACTCTGTCGTTCTAGAATCAAAATTATCATCTTGTTGAGATTGTGCGAACGCCTGTTGATCAACGACGTTGACTTCAAACGCTTCACTTGATGTTTGGGTGCTAGGTTGTGAATCTGCTGAGAATGATGAAGGTGACGAGTCGACATTGGAGGGTTCGGTAGATGGATTCTGAGCGGATGCACCTCGGCCACCAGCCGATCCCGCGCTTTGTGATTGATCACCACCGACGGATTGTGCACCTGCACCTGAAGGCGTGGTATTGCTACCACCGTCTGAATCCCGACCTTCATTTACGTCTTCGTTTTCGATTACATTTGATTGGGCGGCTTGTTCTTGGTCAGTATTTCCATCCTCTTCATCCACAGCTCGAGGGGCAGGATCGGTCTCTCTTTCACGTTCAACACCAGCCCCACTAGGCCCATCTTCCATTGCTTGATTGATCTCATCAGTAGAATCAGCTTGGTCGGCACCTGTTGCGATCGTGGTCGCAATCGTACTTTGTTGGTTTTGCTGGCTTTGTTGCTGACTGACATTTTCATCAGGATTATCGATCTGTTCAACTGCATCATTAAGTGGACTATTTGAGTTATTCCCTGCCATCTTTGCCTCCAAGCAAAACCTTTAAATATCAACTATGTCTATTAGGTTAGTAAAAATAACCACAAATAGTAGATTAGTTTATTTTCATTTAGTGACGTGTTTTGTCCTCTTACACACTCCATCATTCACACACCACACAAATTCGACATTTATCTTTGAAAATTACGCAGTTATGTCCTTAGCTAGTATTACGAATTTAATTAGCACAAATTTTTGTTACATAGGATGTAACTCTTTAGTTTAGCGCTGAAGCAAGGTGGGACTCGTGAGTCGGAATAGCATCGAAAAACATATCCGTAATGCGTTGATTCAAAACGCATCGGTATCAGATGACCAGTATGTTGACGAAATTAAAATCAAAAGTGCAATGACGTCTGTGCATAAGACGTTATTGCTAACCTTCATTGTGGCTATTGTCCTGCTAGTTATCGCATCACAGGCTAAGATTGATATTGTTGTCTCTTCTCGTGGCGAGTTGCTTCTTGATTCTGACATAGAGCGCGTGCAGCATCTGGAGGGTGGCATCCTAGAAGAGCTGTTAGTAAAGCCTGGAGATGTCGTTTATGAAGGACAGCCGATCGCCAAATTAAAATCACTAGATAGGAATTCACTACTCTCTACGACCGATTCTGAAATAACACAATTGGAGATGGATCGCCTTCGCTATCAAGGGCTGATGACAAGTACTGAGCCTGACTTCTCTAATTACACTAACTTTCCTCAGCTCGCTTCCCTTAATAAACAGAGTTGGGTCCAAGAACACAACAAAAATTTATCGAGTGAAACGCTCATCAAGCATGACATTGAACACAAACAAAATTTAGTTAAATCAATGAAGCGTCGTAAGCAGAGTTCTTATAACCAACTGAAACTTATTCGTAAACAACTTGGGATTAAGCAAACACTCTACAAAGAAGAAATGGGATCATATGTCGATGTACTTAACATGCAAGTGCAGGAATCGAATATGATCCGAGAGATCGAAAATCTTGACGAGTCAATCATGAATGAGGACTTTCAACTTACTCGATTAGATAAACAATTGAACGATCTTATTGTTAATCGAAACGCAGAATATCAAGCTCAAATCATACAAGCTGGCAAAGAACTGAGCATTAAACAGATTCAACGACCACAGCTATCAGACAAAGTGGATCGGCTTATTGTTTACGCCCCCGTTGACGGTGTCGTTGACAAAATTCACTTTAATTTCCGCTCTGCTGTTATTCCTCCTGGTGAAAGTATTGCTGACATCTCTCCTTTGAATAACCAATTACACGGAGAAGCAAAAATTCCGCGAAAAGAGATGGGGTTTGTTGAGGTTGGTCAGGAAGTTAAGCTTAAATTTGATACCTACAACTTTTCAAAATATGGCTTTATGTCAGGAAAAATTGCATCAATCAGTCGCTCGTCTTATGAAGAAGAAGACGCCGAATACTACCTCGCAACAATCATTATCGACGATGACTTTTTAGAACGCTCAGGAACAAAATACAGCCTATCCCCTTACATGGAATTTACCGCTGATATCAAAACCGGCGATCGTCGAGTAATAGAATACGCAGCGAAACCTGTCATGTCCGCCATAGATGATGCGTTTGATGAGAGATAATACATATGAGAAATGAAGCATGAAGCCGAAACACCAAATATATACATTTCCTGTGATTAAACTGGGCATCAGTGCATTGATGGTATTAACCATCATTGGCGTTTGGCTTGGCGTACGTTTTTATTTGGCGACACCTAATCAACAAGACTTCGACACGCCTCTTATTCGACAGAGTCAGGTATTAACACAACAGTTGGAATCAACGATTGTGTCTTTAGATGTTTGCATTGAAGGCTCGCCTTGTGATGATGCACACGTTGGGTTAGCAGGATTAATGAGCGCGTTAAATGAGTTCAAAGCATTGGCATCGTCGGATAAATCGCAAGTTAGCTTAGTGGGTGCGATTGAATACAGTCACTTAGAGTTAGCCACTTTGCGATTCTTAGCCATTAACCAGCGAACCATGGGCGACTATCAACAACTAAGAGAAGCATTAAGCCGTGACTACGTTGAAATTCGTAATCGATTTGACGACCTCTTCTATGTTGAACATCAAAGAGTGATTACTGAACTAAGATCCAGCATTGATAAAATGTTTCTCTTGTTCCCACTCATGGCATTAATTGCTATTTTTGTTGTGCTCGGTGGTTGGTATCGCTTGAAAAAAACCGCTCGAAGCAGACACGCGATCAACAACAGCTTTCGATCGCTATCCACCCGTCTAGATACATTAGACTCTGGCCAAATTGATAGCCTTTTGAATAATGCGCATCTTGACCCAGTTGAACGGAATATTTACTCAAAGTTAAAAACCGTCTTTGAAAAAGTGGATAGACAACAACAAGATGCCGATTTGAACCAACAGCTCTATGGGTTAATCGGTTATGAAATTCGCGGGATCACCAGCACAATCAAAGGTGGAATCCAGTACCTTGTTCAAGACTCAGAAGATAGCCGCGCTGTCCTTGCTCAAGACATCACATCGGCGGCTAATACCCTGTCTGAATTAGCAGAGAACTACAACAGGCTATTATCTCAAGGCCGAGACAAAAGTAGCAGTAACTTTTCTTTTCTCGAGGTGTTGTCAGAATTAACCGTACATTTAAAGAGTAAACTTCATCGCGAGAACCGATTGATTGAATGTGACTTCAATGCAAATCTACCGAATAGTGTTGTCGGGCACCAGACCAGCTTGTTTTGGATTTTATTTTTAAAGCTATCCAGTGCAATTCAAATACAACACGACAAACATGTCTTATTTCAAGTCTCGACACAAAGTTCAAGTGACGTTGATAAAACAAGAGTATCACTTTCTATTACGTTCTTAACGCACTTGAATGTCGACCGCTCAAAAATCGATTCTTTGCATTGGTCTGAACGAAATGAAACCACTACCGCTAATGATGAGTGGACCCTTTCGATTTTAAGCAATACTAGCTACTTTGACTCTCATTGGTATGAATCTGGCCAGCAGCGCCGCTATGTATTAGAGCTCGATGTTGAGGCGCAAAATTTTTATACCTTCAATTCGCAACAACTTAAAGACCGTCATATTGTCATTTGTAGCCAAGGCAAGTTGGCATTAGACCTGCTGAGTAAACAACTGACTTCACATGGCGGTTCGGTTACGTTGTGTAACGACCCTAATGAATTATTCCGCATGGCAGGTAGCCAAACAAACATCGATGCCATCATCATCTCAGATTTAATTGAAGGCATTCAAATCGATTCCTTTAGCAAAACGCTTAGCTCACGTATGAAAACAAGCCACACCAAGCTCTTTTTATTAGCGAGCCATGCCGAGGATGTACATAGTGCCTTTGAGTACGTGGACAAAGTGTTTTTCACACCAGCCTTGCCTTATGAGTTTATTCCTAATTTAACGGATGCTTTAAACGCAGAATCCGTAGAAGAAACGCTCGAAAAAAGTTCATTCCTGATTGTGGAAGATGACAAGGTACAGCAGTTCCTGCTCAAACGTATTCTGATGAAACAAGAATATAAAGCCGATACGGTTGGAGACGGCTCAGAGGCCATCGATTGGATCAAAGCCCAACGAGCCGACATTATATTTATGGATTGCATCATGCCCGGAATGGGAGGCATTGAAGCCACTAAACTTATCCGCAAACACGAAATGGACAGCGGTCATCGTTCCCCTGCAACGATCATCGGTGCAACAGCGCTAACGAGTGTCGCGGAACATAAGGCCTGTATTGAAGCAGGTATGGACTACGTTATTAGCAAGCCCTACAAAAGCGATGAAATTATCAAGGTGATTAAGAAGTATGTTGCATTTCAAAAGCTTAATTAGCGTATCGTGCGGCTTATTATTTTCGGCCCCTGTACTGCCTTCCACAGTCTTGGAGGCTGTACAAGTCGGCTTGAATAATAATGTCTCACTCATTGCCAGTCGTAAGGGCGTCGAAGAAAGTGCTTATGATATTGATGTGAGTCGTTCTAGCTTTCTACCGACTATTTCAGCCGATGTGAAAACAACATGGAACACCTCGACTACTCGTCTAGGTGGTATTAGCGATAGTGAAAATTCATACAACGATCATGGCTATGGTGTCTCGTTGAGCCAAAGTTTGTTCAATCTATCTGATATTTACGAATACGGCACCAGTAAGCTCGATTTCACGATCGAAGAAATTAAAAATGAAGCCAAGACTCAAGAAGTAATTGAGCAGATCACGGCTCAGTATTTTGAATATCTAAAAAACGGGGCGAAGACCAGAGCAACAAAGGCAGAGCTTGAGTCCTCTATGAGTCGACTAAAGCAAATGAATCGGAATGTATCACTCGGCAATGTGGCGGCGAGTGAGCTCTACGAGGTCATTGCACAAAAAGAAGGGATAGCTAACCGATTAAGAAGCTTACATAAAGACAAAGAAGTCATATTAAATCGTTTAGCACTGTTGACGCAGTACCCAGTCATTCCAACTCAAGACCTACAAACAGAACTGCTTCTAGCGGAGATACCAATCGACAAGCAAACCGACTTGCTTGGACAAGCGATGAAGTTCAATAACGACATTATTTTGTCGCAAAAGACATTAGAGCGTAGCTTTCGCACCTTGAAAGAAACGGGTTCTAATTTTGCGCCTAACTTGTCGGCCAATGCCAGTTATCGGCACGAAGATACCAATAACTATGATCTTTCCTCAAATCCAAATGCGACGGGGATTAGCGATGACCGTTCACTCGGCCTTGTCTTATCTGTTCCGATCACCACGGGCGGTTCAGATTACTATGCCTATCAGAAAAACAAAAAGACCATTGAACGGAATGACCTACTGCTGACGGATAGCCAAAATACGGTCAAGAATGATGTCGAGACTTCGATTCTTAATATCAACGACTTTTCACAATCAGTGTTTACCTACGAAACGATTATCAAAGCCAATTACTCATCTTACAAAGGTATCAAACGCGCACACAGCTTAGGGACCCGTACTATCACTGACCTACTCTCTGCCGAAAGCAAACTGTTTAGCAGTATTAGAGATTACGAAAGTGCTAAGTATGACTATGTCATTGAGTCTATAAAACTGGATAGATTAGTCGGTAACTTATCACCACTCAGCATCGAGAAAATCATGTTATTGATGGCCAACGAGTCAACAATTAGGCATCAGGACATTATTCCTGAACATCTAAAAAACTAGCACTCATCTGATGATAATTGACGGCCGTTGAACGAATGGGAAATAAGAATGAAAACTGAATATTTTTCACAAAAAATCACTTGGATGGACAAGCTGTATCTGGTTTTTTCTACCATTATGTCGACGTTATTTGCCCTTGTTTTGCCATTCTCGATTCTCATTATATTTGACAGAGTGCTTCCTAACCAAGCTACCGACACATTGTTTGTGTTGTTCGTTATTATTCTTGTTGCTATCTACCTTGACTACCTACTAAAAATGCAAGAAGAAGTCATTACTACATCATTGATGAAAAACTTTGAGAATCGCCTGACAAACAAAGTTTTTCGAGCCATCTGCCTCGCACAAATCCCACAATTTAATCAACTTGAATCTGGTCAATATCTAGAAAGAATCGCCACGATACCTGAGCTTAAAATTTTTTTTGGAGGCGAAGTTGTACGTGCATCTATCAACGTGATGGTCAGTATCATTACTATCGTTATTATTACCCTAATCAACACCTGGGCCGGCGTTACTCTCGTGGTTGCATCATTGATATTATTCGCCGCGGCAGTCGCGATATCTTCGAAGAAGGTCGTTGCTTTGAAGGAAAAGTCTGAGATAGAAGGACTCACCAATTCAAAAATCATCGAAATAGTATCAAGCCCATTAGACAACAAAAGTCGCACAATGGAATACCGCTTAGAAAGCTTAATGACAGAGATGGTGAAAACTCGTGAGAAGAAAAGCATTGCCTACGAGAATCTAGAGTCGCAAATGAATTTGTCGCTGACGCTCATACAACAGCTCTCTATCGCCGTTGTCGTCGTCTTATTGGCCATTTCAGTAATAAACTTGGATGCGAGTCAAGGAGTGATGGCTGCAATCATCATGCTGACCAATCGTTACTTTGCCCCCTACCAACAGATAATGCGTACGATTGGCCGATGGAAAGTAAACAAAATGCAGATTTCAGATATTGCTGAGTTACTTTCACTCGAACATAGCCAACAGCAGGTCCAAGGTACGTATAACCAACAAGAACTGGGGCCAAAATCAGCGCTTGGCAATCATGCTAAAGCCCAGAAAATTGAGGCCACCGTTGAGACCCGCTCAACCTCACTCATGCCATGGGTACCAAACCCTACCCCCACAGGGCTTGACCCACTCACTATCCCCGATTTGACAAAAATAGAAGTAAAACTGGATACCAATCAACGAGTGGTTTTCCAAAAAGGTACGCCCATTATATTAAAAGGCCGTTCTGGTAGTGGTAAGAGCCATCTAACCCGCTGCTTAACACGCGACACACAATGTGAGCGCACCTCTATTTTAATCGATGATATTGAACTCAACCAATTGCATTACCACTCCTGGCGGGATCGAGTTCATCGAATAGACAAAAATAGTAGCTTTGTGGAAGGGTCTATTATCGATAATCTTACGTGTTTTCGTCCTATGTTGAATGGTGCCGCGTTTACTTTGTGTAAAGGGTTATTGGTTAAAAGCGAAATCGATGCGCTAGAAGCGGGATTTTATACTCAAATAAAGGGCCACAATACATTGCCGTTATCTCGACAGGTTCAATACGCATTATTCATCATACGTGCCATGCTCAGCCAAAAGAAAATGTTGATTCTCGATGACATAGATAGTGTGTACGACCAAGAATTTGCCCATCGCGTTGTATCAATGTTGGTGCCCAAAGCGACAGCGCAATTCTTAATCATTGTTAGCAACAAAATAAACAGTGATGCCCATGGTGTAAAATCGATCAAATTGTCGAAGGAGTTTTTACGCTGATGACTATTCTCGTAGATTTTAATAATGTCTCTCAACGGCTAAAGGATTTTGAATCAGAAGGATTCGAACATCGCTACCGGCATTCGCCACTACTTCGTGGTTTAGCTTACACATTGATTTCTCTCGAGTGGGAAGGTACCCCCGAGATTTTATCTGATGCCTTTACACCTGGAGAGATGGATCAAAACGGTTTTGAACTTACGCTGTCACGTTTAGGTTATCAATGCAGGACAACCCAGTATTCAAACTCGAAAGCTGCAGAAATCGATGATGTCCACCTCCCTTGTTTTATTGAGCTAGATAAGCTTTCAGGTATCTTGATGTCAGCTAAGAACGGTGAAGGTATATTATTTGATTACCGTAACAACAACATCATTACGATCCCTCTCGTGGGCGGCACATTTGCACTGACGGTAGTCTCTGAATACTCAAAGTTATTTAGAGAGCCACCGCCTGAATCACAAGATAGAAGTAACTGGGTAAAATACGCGTTTTATCGTTACAACAACGAATTCAAAAGCCTTATATTTTTATCGTTGATGATTAACATTCTCGGTGCTCTGCAACCCTTCTTTATTATGGGCGTTTACAACTTCGCGCTCTCATCAAGCTCACTGCCTACATTATATTGGTTGACGTCTTTTGCGATTTTCCTTGCTTTCGCTGAGTACCTTTTTCGACGTGTTAGGATGAAAGTCCTCTCAACATCCGGGCAAGATCTTGCTGTACACATTTCACGTAACGTTATTGCGAAGCTGCTGTGGCTTCCCTATTCAATGACCTCCTCTGCTGGCGTGTCATCTCAACTAGCCCGCCTTAAAGACATTGACCAATTTCGTAAACTGGTGACGGCTGAGTCAACATTGAGCTATTTTGATTTGCCGTTTATTGTGCTATTTATCCTCGCCATTACGATATTATCGGGTTACGCCGCATTAACAGTGTTAGCGGGGATTTTACTGATGATCGTGTTCTGTTTATATTCGCGTTATATCTACACCCAAGCAACATCAAAGAGCTCTCGAGCCAATGCTATGGTGTCATATCAATGGAATGAGCTATTGAGAGGCATCTCCACCCTACAAGGATTACCTTTACTCAGGATTATCCAATCTCGCTTCAAGGCCGCACATGAACAAAGTTCGGCTGATGCGGCCTTTGTTTCTACAACAAACAGTAAGATTCAAGCCATAGGTGGTGGTTTGATTCAAGCGGTAGGTACTGCAGCGATCGTCACCGCCGTTTTGAGCGTAATGGAAGGCGATGCAAGTGCGGGGGCTATGTTAGCAACCGTCATCTTAGTCTGGAAAGCGCTTGGCCCGATCATGGGCATCTATAACTCTCTTGCCAAAATTAAGACTATCCAATCTTCTACCGCCCAGATTAATGCCCTCATGTCACTTGATGACGATAAATCTTCAATCGAAAAAAGCCCACCAATTAGACAGTTTAACGGTGAAATAGTCGCTAGTGGTCTTGTCCATCGCTATCAAGGTGCATCAACGGGTCTTACTAATTTAGGTTTTAGTATCCAGCCAGGGAATAAGGTCGCCATTTCTGGAGCTGCGGGCAGCGGTAAAACCACATTGTTAATGTTAATCGCAGGGTTGGAGCCCAGATATCAAGGGGCTCTGTATTTCGACGGGCACAATATTAAACAGTTCAATAATTTTCGGTATCGGAAAGGAATTAACTACATCCCATTTGATCTTCACCTTTATGAAGGTTCGATTGAATCCAACTATATTCTACATAACGGCGTTGTTTCACAGGAACAAATGTTACAGTCATTTTCTTTCTTAGGATTAGAACAGGTATTCGAGAACGGGTTAGAAACCATGATCAACGCCGACTTTCTTGCCAATCTTCCTTCTGGATTATTGCAAAGGTTACGGCTGGCAATAGGGTTGGCGGATATAAGCCAGAATGTCATTATTATCGACGAGCCGTTAGTCGGTGTTGAGCGCGAACTTGCGACCTATATCAACCAGCTTTTTGCAGGTGTGCTTCGGCACAAAACGGTCATCTTCACCACCGTAGATCCTGCGTTAATATCGAGCTCAACGCACTGCTTGTTATTAGAAAAGGATGGTTCACAAAAATATTTTGGTACACCCGACAAGGTAATGAATGCAATGGGGAGTTAATCGATAGACATGACACGGTAATCAATTGTTTAAACCGAGCGCTAAACAGTTGTCGTCGCTATATCATCTATAGCCATGGATTTTTTGGCCACTATTTAATTCGAACATTTACGGAATGTGAATTGTTATCACTAATAACAATATCTATTGGTAGTGAGCTTCGATTTACCTGGGTTTTATTTGCAAGGACGACCTTGCTTCCATCGTTAATTGTGGCGTGAACGGTAAATTCTTCAGGATTTGTGAGCGTTAGCGTATTTGTTGAATCTTGATACATAATACCAATAGATTTTTCTTGTAATTTCACTTCACAAGGGATGTTAATTTTACAAACCACTTCGCTCAAGCCAACGTGAGTGACGGTTCTGTACGTAAAAGCGGCAATTAACACCATCATCATGATGATAATTTGACCAAGCCTACCTTTTGTTAATTTCTGTGCTGCCATTATTGGGTGTTCTCCGTGTAACAAACTTCAAAGTTTTGAAATAAATGGACATAAACCCAACCAACAGTAAGGTTACTACCCTGTTCTTGAATTGTTAATTGAAGTATTATTGTCGCTTGAAAATGCTACTTTTTGTTAAAACTTACAAGAGAAGTAACGTTTTGAAAAAGCGTTAATTCTCTTGGGCGTTTGGGTAGCATTACGACATGAGTCGTGTTGGAAGTAAAGTATAGTTAATTATAAATTGGAAGCATGTTAATGAGCCAGGAAAAGCAGCTTGAACAAGTTTACAACTATACCGTAGTACGCCAGTTCACTTTAGTGACCATTCTCTGGGGTATTGTTGGTATGGCGGTAGGCGTTTTAATTGCCGCTCAATTAGTTTGGCCACAGCTCAACTTTGATACGCCGTGGTTGACGTATAGCCGTTTACGTCCGTTACATACTAATGCGGTAATTTTTGCATTTGGTACCAGTGCTCTGTTTGCAACGTCTTACTACGTTGTACAGCGCACCTGTCAGACGAGATTATTTGGAGGACCTCTTGTTCCATTCACCTTTTGGGGGTGGCAAGCCATTATTTTAGCTGCGGCTATTACTCTACCTTTGGGTTACACCTCGGGTAAAGAATACGCAGAGCTAGAATGGCCAATCGATATTGCAATTGCAATCGTCTGGGTGTCTTACGCGATCGTCTTCTTTGGAACACTGATTAAGCGTAAAACCTCACATATTTATGTGGCCAACTGGTTTTTCGGTGCGTTTATTATCACCGTAGCCGTGTTGCACATTGTGAACAGCTTAGCCGTACCCGTCTCACTAGGTAAGTCGTATTCGGCCTACTCTGGTGCCATCGATGCGATGGTTCAGTGGTGGTATGGACATAACGCTGTAGGTTTTCTGCTAACAGCAGGTTTCTTAGGGATGATGTATTACTTCGTACCTAAGCAAGCCGAGCGTCCGGTTTACTCTTACCGTTTATCGATTGTCCACTTTTGGGCGCTAGTTTCTTTGTATATTTGGGCCGGCCCTCACCACCTCCATTATACCGCTCTGCCTGACTGGACTCAGTCACTAGGCATGGTGATGTCATTGGTTTTATTCGCTCCTTCTTGGGGGGGCATGATCAACGGTATTATGACGCTATCTGGTGCATGGCATAAGCTTCGCTATGACCCGATTCTACGTTTCTTGGTGGTTTCATTGTCTTTCTACGGTATGTCTACCTTCGAAGGCCCAATGATGGCAATCAAAACAGTTAATGCCCTATCTCACTATACCGATTGGACCATTGGTCACGTGCATTCTGGTGCACTTGGTTGGGTTGCAATGGTTTCTATTGGCTCTGTTTACCACTTAGTCCCTAAGCTATTTGGTCAAGAACGTATGTACTCTGTTGGATTAATCAATACACACTTTTGGTTAGCAACAATTGGTACGGTTCTTTACATCGTCGCTATGTGGATTTCAGGTGTGATGCAAGGTCTAATGTGGCGTGCAGTAAACTCAGACGGCACGTTGACTTATAGCTTTGTTGAGTCAGTTCAAGCCTCTTACCCGTTCTATACGGTACGTTTTATTGGCGGTCTGATTTTCCTTTCAGGTATGTTCTTGTTGGCTTACAACACATACAAAACGGTTACTGCAGAGAAAGGTAGCCTTAAAGCTATCCCTCAGCCGGCATAAGGAGATTAGAGAATGAGCTCAAATTCTAACAATCGCCATGAAATCGTTGAACGCAACGTAGGCTTACTGGCAATTTTAATTGTTTTCGCCATCAGTTTGGGTGCTCTTGTAGAGATTGTCCCTCTGATGTTTCAAAAACAAACAACAGAGCCAGTAAAAAATCTTCGTGCCTACACTGCACTCGAGATGGAAGGGCGTGACATTTATATCCGCGAAGGATGTAATGTTTGTCACAGTCAAATGATTCGTCCTTTCCGTTCAGAGACAGAGCGTTACGGTCACTATTCTGTAGCTGGCGAAAGTGTATGGGAACACCCTTTCCTTTGGGGTTCAAAGCGTACTGGACCTGATCTTGCCCGTGTTGGTGGTCGTTATTCCGATGAATGGCACCGTGTTCACTTGTTAGATCCTCGTGAATTAGTTCCAGAGTCAAACATGCCAGGCTTCCCTTGGTTGGCAGAAAACGAATTGGACGGCAAATTAACGCAGAAGAAATTGAATATCTTCCGTAATCAATTTGGTGTTCCGTACACGGACGAGCAGATCGCTAGTGCTGAGAGTGACGTAAAAGGTAAGACAGAGATGGACGCCATCATTGCTTACCTGCAGTCTCTTGGCCATGCGATGAAATAAGGAGGAAAGTTATGGAAATGAGTACTATCCACAGTATTTGGACCGTAGTTTTATTTAGCTGCTTTATGGGTATCGTTTGGTGGGCTTACGGTAAAAAACGTAAAGACCGCTTTGATGAGGATGCTAATTTAGTGTTTGCTGATGAGCAACCATCTACCTCCGAAAAAGAAGGAGAGACTAAGTAATGACTACATTTTGGAGTCTATTCATTATCGTCATCACTGTCGGTACGTTACTTGGCTGTGCTGCTATTTTGATCTGGTGTCTTCGTGACAATATGGGGGTCGAAGAAGGGGAAGATATGGGACACGAGTACGATGGTATTCGTGAACTGAACAACCCGCTGCCGAAATGGTGGACGTATTTGTTTTTTAGTACGTTCCTATTTGCTGCGGTATATCTTGCGCTCTACCCTGGTCTGGGTAACTTTCAAGGGCTTTTAGGCTGGACAAGTTCGGATCAATCCGTACAAACTCTTGAAGAATCAAAAGCCTCATTAGCGGCATCTGCAAAAAACAAGCAGTTAGACCAATATGCGAAAGAGCTAGACAGTGCAGAAACCTATTTTGGTGAAGCATTCAATCGCTTAGCGAAAACCTCAGATGGCGGCTTACGCCCTATTCCTGAGATTGCAGCCGACAGCGAAGCAATCAAGGTTGGACAACGACTCTTTTTGCAAAACTGTTCTCAATGTCATGGTTCGTCAGCTCGTGGCCAGAAAGGCTTCCCTAACCTAACCGACAATGCATGGCTATATGGCGGTGAGCCTCAAGCAATCGTTACGACGATTATGCATGGTCGTATTGGTCAAATGCCAGGTTGGAAAGATGCGCTAGGCGAAGATGGTGTTCGTGAAGTCGTCAGCTACACGTTGAGCTTATCTGGGCGTAAAGTGAATGCTCGTGAAGCCGAAGCGGGTAAATCTCGTTTCGTTGTATGCGCAGCATGTCATGGCACGGATGGTAAGGGCAACCCTGCTGTTGGCGCACCTGACTTGACAGATCATGACTGGTTATTTGGTGATTCACGTGCCGATGTAACAGAAACAGTGATGAACGGTCGTTCTGGTGTGATGCCTGCATGGAAAGACATTTTGGGTGAAGAAAAAATCCAATTGGTGTCGGCCTATGTCTGGAGCCTAAGCAATTCAGACAAATAAGTAACATTTCAATAACAGCCCCTTGTAAGGGGCTGTCTTTTCTAGATAATTTATAACTTCCTTCTTATATTAGCTGTTGAGAATTTTTTTATGGTAAAGCCTTGGTATAAACAATTCTGGCCGTGGTTCCTGATCGCGCTGCCACTTTCGGTTGTTGTCGGTACATTGTATGTAGTACTGATATTTTCCCAGAACTCTGTGGATCTAGTTGCCGAGGATTACTACAAAAAAGGAAAAGGAATAAATGTCGACATCACCAAAGTGAATGTCGCTAGGGAGCTAAAGTTAAACGCCGAAGTATCATCAATCGACAATGTCGTTATCATCGCTTTTGATAAAGGTGATCTAACCAACTACCCGGCTCTTACCACAACATTTACTCACCGCACACTGCCAGATCAAGATTTTGAAAAGTTATTAACGGCGGATGCTAAAGGGACCTATCGTTTAACACTCGATCATAAAATGCAGGGGCCGTGGTTCGTAGAACTGCAACCACACGATAAAGCATGGATGATTCAAGGCAGAGTCACCTTCCCTTCTTCTGACCCTGTGTTGATAAATTAATTATGTGTAAATCGTGTTATCACTGCGGTGAAGAAGTACCAGTCGACACGAACTACTGCGTACATATACTCGATGAAGATAGAGATATGTGCTGTCCAGGCTGTGAAAGCGTCGCTCAGACAATCGTCGATAGTGGCTTAGTGTCTTATTATCAGTATCGGACGGCGCCAGCTGAGAAAGCGGACTTAGTGCCTGAGCAGCTCAAAGCACTCATTCATTACGACAACGAAGATATCCAAAGTGAGTTTGTTCGCAGTCATGAAGACGAGAAAGAAGTCACACTTTCAATTGAAGGGGTTTCTTGTGCAGCCTGCGCCTGGTTAATCGAAAAAAGGATGTCAAATGAGCCCGGCATTATTGCTATCCGGGTCAATACGACAACTAATCGAGCGTTATTAAGATGGGACAGCAGCCAAACTAAGCTCAGTCAACTTTTGTCTGCTATCCATGAACTAGGTTACAAGGCTGCTCCATTTGAAGCCGATAAACAAGAAGCCGACTACCACAACACAATGAAGCAGTACTTGTATCGTTTGGGCATTGCTGGTTTAGCAACGATGCAAGTGATGATGCTGGCCGTCGCTTTGTATCTTGAGGTATTTGGCAGCTTAGAAACCGAGTTCAAGAACTATTTCCGTTGGGTAAGCTTAATTTTTGCTACGCCGGTTCTAATGTATTCTGCCCTTCCTTTTTATCTGAATGCATGGCGAAGTCTAAAAGGCCGAACGCTGGGAATGGATGTTCCCGTATCCATCGCGTTGATATTCGCTTATGTGGCAAGCTTAGTCGCTACCGTAACGGAACAAGGCGAAGTGTTTTTTGAATCTATTTCCATGTTTACGTTCTTCTTGTTGGTCGGGCGTTATCTAGAAATGCGAGCTAGACGTAAAGCCGCAGCAGCGAGTGGTAACCTCTTAAAGCTCATTCCAGCGATAGCAAACCGCCTTGATGGAGAACAAATACCGGTTAAGTCTCTGCAAGTTGGCGATCAAGTACGAGTGCTGCCCGGAGAGCATATTCCTGCTGACGGCATCGTACTTAATGGACGTATTCATGTTGACGAATCCATGCTTACAGGAGAGTCGTTACCTGTCGTCAAACATCAGCAAGATACGGTTTACGCCGGCACGCTGAATGGCGATGAGGCTTTTGACCTCGAAGTACGAAGTACTAAAGCAGATTCAATGATTTCCAGTATTGTGCGCTTGCAAGATGAAGCTCAATTGAGTAAACCCAAGATTGCTGAAATAGCCGACATCGTAGCTCGCTACTTTGTTGCCATCATTTTAGTGATCGCTGCGTTGACGTGGTTTTATTGGCACCAAAGTAAACCTGAAGACGCTTTTTGGATTATGTTGTCGGTCCTTGTTGCCACCTGCCCGTGCGCACTGTCTCTCGCGACACCCACCGCTATTACTTGTTCAAGCTCACGAATGGGTTCATTAGGCATACTGTCTCGTAGAGGACATGTATTTGAAACGTTATGCAAAGTGAATCATTTGATTGTCGATAAAACTGGAACGTTGACACACGGCGACATAGAGATTTCGAAAACCAAATCCTACGCTGAATATTCGGAGCAAACCGTGCTCGCTATTGCCGCATCGCTTGAGAGTCATGCCAACCACCCAATAGCACGAGCCTTTAAGCCATATTTGGACTCTGATATCCAAGTGTCCAACGTGGAGAACATCATTGGCTCAGGCTTAACGGGTACTTGGAAACAATCACAGATAAAAATTGGTAATGCGCTTTTTGTTTTAGGAGCCGCGACGCAAGAAAAAAACACTGTTTATCTCTCTCTAAATGACGCACATATCGCCAGCTTTACCTACCATGACCCGATCAGGAAGGAATCTAAAGAGTTCATTGAAAAAATGCACTTAGCCGGTATTAAAACTACATTGTTAACAGGCGATACGCTCACCAACGCTGAACCTGTTGCCCAAGAGATTGGCATCCAGTCTATTGTTGCAAGCGCATCGCCAAGTGATAAGCTGGCCTATTTAAAAGGGCTTGATGACAGTGATATAACCTTAATGATCGGCGATGGTATCAACGATGCCCCAACCCTCGCTGGCGCGCACCTTTCGGTCGCAATGGGCGGCGGTACTGATGTTGCAAAAGCCTCTGCTGATCTAGTGTTGTTAAGTGACCGCCTAGATCGCTTATTGACCGCGCGTAAATTGGCGATTCAAACCCGAAAAATTATTCGAGAGAATCTCGCATGGTCATTGGGGTATAATCTTCTCATATTGCCACTCGCAGTCGCTGGTTTAGTCGCGCCCTACATTGCCGTTGTTGGAATGTCGGCCAGCTCCATTATTGTCGTTTCCAATTCACTGCGCTTACTAAAAGAAGATAAATAGCATGGAAAGTCTTTATATACTCATCCCCATCGCCATCGTTTTGGTTTGTGTCGCCGTTGGTATTTTTCTGTGGGCGGTGAAAAGCGAGCAGTTCGAAGATTTAGAACGCCAGGGTCACAACATTCTTTTTGACGAAGACGTCACTGCAGATAATACCGCCGACTCAAAGCCAAACAAGAAAGAAGACCATAGTGACGCTTGATTTAGTGGGTGCATTTACCATCGGTTTGTTAGGTGCAGGTCATTGCATGGGAATGTGCGGCGGTATTGCTTCTTTACTGTCCATTGGGCAACCTCATAAAACCCCTACTTTACTCATCGTAAATTACAACCTAGGGCGCCTGCTTAGCTACACTCTCATAGGCAGTGTCATTGGTGGAACGGTCGCAGGGATTGCAACGTTGTCGCAGTTCAATCATGCGTTAGCCGCTCTGAGAATCCTCGCAGCTGTATTTATGATTTTGTTAGCACTGTATGTGGGTCGATGGTGGAATGGTTTACTCAAAGTTGAGAAGCTAGGGCAAGTGCTATGGAAGCGCATCTCGCCATTAGCCAATCATCTTCTTCCTCTCAAACATTCTAGCTATGCAATTCCGTTTGGTTTTCTCTGGGGTTGGCTTCCTTGTGGTCTCGTTTATTCCACTCTGACGTGGGCTGCCGTATCTGGAAGCGCAGTTAACGGTGCAGCAACAATGTTGGCATTTGGTCTAGGGACTTTACCCTCTATGTTACTTGTTGGCACTAGTGCTAAAAAATTACAATCCCTGCAGAATTCGACGAGATTTCGCCATATCGCCGCATTTTCAATACTGATTTACGGCCTTTATACAGGTTACGATGCGGTGATTATTTTTAATGCAAACTAATAGATGATTGTTTTATCATTGATTTTTTAGCTACCCTTTAGAGGTAAGGAGTGTTAAAATATTGATGTACATCAAATAGTGATAGGTTGTTATGATTTCTGAAAAACCTGCAGCAAAACGAATTCAGTCAGGTGGCTGTGCCATCCATTGCCAAGATTGTAGTATTAGCCAACTGTGTATCCCATTCACATTGAATGAAGCAGAGTTAGATCAACTAGACCAAATTATTGAGCGTAAAAAGCCCATTCAAAAGGGTCAAGAGTTGTTTAAAGCTGGCGATGAATTGAAATCTCTTTACGCAATTCGCTCTGGAACAATTAAAAGCTATACCATCACAGAACAAGGTGATGAACAGATCACGGCTTTTCATTTAGCGGGTGATTTGGTTGGTTTTGATGCCATCACCGACGATGAACACCCAAGTTTCGCTCAAGCATTAGAGACCTCGATGGTATGTGAAATACCCTACGAAATATTAGATGACCTCTCCGGAAAAATGCCGAAACTGCGTCAACAGATTATGCGTTTAATGTCGAATGAGATTAAAGGCGATCAAGAGATGATTCTCTTATTATCGAAGAAAAATGCCGAAGAGCGATTAGCCGCATTTTTGTATAATCTCTCGACTCGATTCTCTCAACGTGGCTTTAGCCCTAGAGAGTTCCGCCTTACTATGACCCGAGGCGACATTGGCAATTACTTGGGCTTGACCGTCGAAACTATTAGCCGACTTCTTGGTCGATTCCAAAAATCGGAAGTACTGAGTGTTAAAGGTAAGTACATCACCATCATCGATCATGATGCCTTAATGGAAATGGCTGGCGTGTCAAAAGAGTAGTCTTATACGTACATCCCCCTTCTTATAAGTGGCTCTTTAATGAGCCACTTCAAATTTCTCTCTCTAACCCCTTACTTTCTCTAAAAAGATTCTCCGAAGTGCGCTAAAGTTAAGTGAACAAGATTACCATTTTGGTAAGGAGACTCTATGAGCATCTACAACAATATTCTCGTCGTTGCTAATTTAAATAGCGAAGAACAACCTGCCCTTGTTCGTGCCGTACAGCTTGCAAAGAAAAGCCGTTCAAGAAGCCGGATTTCATTTTTCCTCTCTATCTATGATTTTTCTTATGACATGACATCAATGCTATCTCATGACGAAAGAGATGCGATGCGACGTGGCGTTATCCAACAACGTGAAGAATGGATGAGAACAATCGCCGAGCCGTTTGCTGATGACAGTTTTGATCTAGACGTTAAGGTGGTTTGGCATAATCGCCCTTACGTAGCCATTATTGAGAAAGTGTTTGAAGACAACCATAACATCGTGATTAAAGCGACTCGAAAACATGATATTTTAGAGTCCGTTATTTTCACGCCTACAGACTGGCATTTAATAAGAAAATGCCCTGCTCCAGTGTTGCTTGTGAAAAATTCAGATTGGCCAGATAACGCCACGATCGTAGCATCGGTTCATGTTGGTTCAGAAAACCCAACTCATATCGCGCTTAATGATAGCATGATCCAACAGCTCGATAGCCTGACTGAAAGATTAGGGGCTACCGGATATCTAGTGAACTCATACCCCGTTACCCCAGCTAATATCACCATCGAGCTTCCTGAATTTGATCCTGCAACCTATACAGATGCGGTCAGAGGCCACCATTTAACCGCGATGAAAGCCTTAAGGCAGAAGCATGGCTATGCTGAGGAACAAACGATCATAGAACAAGGACTACCTGAAGACATTATTCCTGAAGTAGCAAAACGCTTAGATGCTGCCATGGTGATATTGGGTACCACTGGACGAACTGGTCTTTCAGCCGTCTTTATCGGTAATACGGCCGAGCATGTGATCGACAAAATTAACAGTGATGTTCTTGCCCTAAAACCTGACGGTTACGTTAGTCCGTTAGACCCTAACCAAGAATAAACATTTGTGCCGTTCCATACAAAAAAAGCCCCAATAATTGGGGCTTTTTCGGTTAAGCAGTTAGATACCGTTAGTTTTGCGTACACGTAACGCAAATTTACATGCACCTTATAACGAGTATGGCTTAAATATTCGCAACGTTAATAAACATGGATTCATCGATGTTTGAAGAGGAAATCTCCGCTTCGTTAAACCCATACTCTGCTCGCTCACCTTCTCTATCAAGTGGTAGGTTTTCAAAATCAAATAGATTCTTGTCGGCTAACTGACTAGGGCTCACGTTTTGAATCGATTTAAAGATCTTTTCTACACGACCTGGGGTCTTTTTATCCCAGTCAATCAGCATGGCTTTAATGCTCTGACGTTGCAGGTTTTCTTGTGAACCACATAGGTTACAAGGAATAATTGGAAACGCCTTATGTTCCGCGTATGCGATCAAATCAGTTTCGCGGCAATAGGTTAACGGGCGAATGACCACGTTACGACCATCATCAGAGCGCAGCTTTGGCGGCATCGCTTTTAAGCGTGCACCGTGAAACATATTCAAAAACATTGTTTCTACAATGTCATCAAGGTGGTGACCAAGAGCAATCTTCGTAGCACCAATCTTTTCAGCAAATGAATATAATGTGCCACGACGTAGTCGAGAGCAAAGACCACAGGTGGTTTTACCTTCTGGGATCTTTTCTTTTACTACTGAGTAGGTATCTTTATCGACGATGTAATACGGAATGTTAAGTGTTTCAAAATAGTCGGGTAAAATATGCTCAGGAAAGCCAGGCTGCTTTTGGTCTAAGTTTACGGCGACAACATCAAAGCGAATCGGCGCGGCTTCCTTGAGCTTCAACAGGATATCTAACATCGCAAACGAGTCTTTTCCACCACTGATACACGCCATCACTACATCATTTTCTTCGATCATGTTGTAGTCGACAATTGCGTTACCAACATTTCTCCTCAGGCGTTTCTGGAGTTTGTTGAATTCAAGCGTGTCTTTTCTGGTATCTTTTTGATTCATTACGAGTTCTCATACTACCGATTGGTTTGACGGATTGTACCGACAGATGCGTTATAGGGCGCGGATTATACTTTGTTTTATGGGAAGAGAAAACTAGCAAAGCTAGGATAAACGTGAGAGTTTGTTTTATTACGTGTACAAATTGAATCGATATACTCGGTTTCGCGTACAACGAAAATAGCGACACTTGTCATGTCACCATTTTCTTTGCTTATTGCTCACGAATACTATCAATTAATAGTGAGCAATAAGCGACTATTACTTACTAACTACTAACTACTAACCATCGAGCAATGACTGGATTTATTTGCTTGTTGGCAAATACGGCAACACTCGACTCGTTTTGCCGGGTAAGCGCATAAAACCATTAGTGCCTATCTGTTCAAGTGATACTTGAGCTTTGCCGTCGACGACCGGCACAAAATGACCATCAGATAACTCTATCTTCCCGTCAGACACATCGGAAAACTCCAATGTTAAGCCAATGACGTCGGCTGTAAACCATCCGGAGAACATACCGCCTAAATCTTCTAACATTGTTTGCATTTGTGGTAGTAAATGCTCAACTTCTTGATACGATACTTCCCCAGAAAGTGGCTGCTTGGTCATAACGACCATTGAGAAGTCGCATTGCTGAGTTTGTGGTGTTTGTACATACACAAGTGGATTTGCTGCTTTCAAATTATCGTCTAGTGGAACTAACAGTTCGTTAAATTCACTCGACATTAACTCTTCATATTTTTTTTCTTTTTCCATCCATGCTTTGTCTATTTTACAAAGCTGTTGTGTTTGCGCATCGACAAAGAAAAAACCAACTTTGACATCTTCATGTCCTTCTTTAGCGTTGTTTTTCATTTGGGAATAAAGCTTAGAATAGGTAAATCGATATTCTTGCGCGGTTGCGGGTAACGATACGGCCGCTACCAGGAGGCTGACTAAGGCAAAACTGACTGCTTTCTTCATAGTTTTTATTTTGATATCCAGAATTCTTCATTATGGCGAATCATCGCTTGTAAGTCTTTGACGTATGCCTCACCTCGCTCTGAGTAGCGTAACAATCCGTTGGTGAGTTTCAATGCCGACGCTTCCGTAAGTGGTGATTGCCCTTCGTCTCTAATTTGACT
Source organism: Vibrio sp. 10N.261.51.F12 (assembly GCF_041471725.1). Taxonomy (NCBI): domain Bacteria; kingdom Pseudomonadati; phylum Pseudomonadota; class Gammaproteobacteria; order Vibrionales; family Vibrionaceae; genus Vibrio; species Vibrio sp. 10N.261.51.F12. Next base: position 21,762 of record NZ_JBFROV010000038.1, read on the forward strand.
ACGAATAGTCCGTAGTTCAGCGTAAGCATTGTTTCGATTTACGTTCATGAAATATCCATAAATGGATTCTTGTGGTGATGAAAACTTAGCAACCTCATGAGATTTTCCGGTTCCTCTTTGTAAAGGGACGACGCCACAGCCTTTGCTGTAACACCACTGACCAAAATAGTTATTGGCTTCTTTAGCAAAGCGGGATGTGCCCCACGCGGATTCATTTGCCGCTTGAGTTAGAACCAGTGCTTCTGGTAGTACGTCTACTCTATGTAGAAGTTGCTCAATCCACTGATAGGTCACCTCTGTTGGTTCTAGATTGTATAAACGACCTAACCGTTTGGCTGTTTCAACTTGCTCTTGAGTTAAAGATTGCTCGTCTAACGCATTCTTGAATCGCAAAATACGCTGGCGCTCTTTCTCTATTCGAGCGTTTTCAATCTCGATACCGGGTCTAAGATAATCAAAGAACGTCTGTTTTTTCGTTTTTGTGTCAGTGATTGCGGCGATATCAGGGGGTGAATCAGATATCGGTACCAACGCTGGCTTCGAGACGTCACCATCTTCAGAACGTTCGCGGTCGTGACCGAGATACAAAAAAGTACTACCCGATAGCAACACGGCTGCCGCTATTAGTTTATGAGACTTACGCATCGAAGACCTCTGGATTTTTATTTGTTCTATCATTTTCGCCGTTTGGCGGATTCCCTTGATGGTCATCAAAATCATTGTCTTGAGACGCAGTCACTTGCAATTTAACTCCAAACATTTCACGGTAAATAATACCTTTGACGTGGAAGAAGAATGGTAAAACAAAGATCAAACCCAACCCATAAAACATAGCCCCGACAACAAACATCAACATCATTAGCGTGTAAATACCGGCGAGCACGAAGATTTTTTTATTGACGGCTCTTAGTGACAACAACAATGATTGCATCGGTGGTATGCGTTTTTCACAAATGAGTAGAATAGACTGGCTAAACGCGAGTGATAGATACATCGAAATAAAAGGCAACAACATCCCTATCACACCTTGCAATACCAAACTGGCAAGGGTCGCAATAATAATGGGTACCGTAAACTGTAATCCTTTCGCTATATGACGAGGTTTTGTCGATAGACCGCATGCATGGCTCATCGCCATCAATGAAACACTGGCATAAAAAGGCGCACTGACAACTTCATAACTGAAGTTCGCGACAAAAATAGCCTGAAATATGCGCTCATCTAGTAATGACGGATCTTGAAATGCTTGTAAAATCACACCGGGGTCACCGAGTTGAAGTTTTAGTGCAACATAAAAAATCCCGAGCTGAACAAAGATGAGTGCGATAATGGCGGGTGAAAACGACATAAAGTGTTTCATGGTTTGTTTCCAAGCTTCTTGGAAAATCGCGCCAGCTTTCAGTTCATACTGACCTGAGACTGCACGTTCAATACTCCCACCCAGATTAAAGTCTCTTTCAAAATCATTTTTCATAGTTTTTCCATGTCACACTCGCGAATGTGAACGTCTATTTTTTCGTTAAAAAGGCTGCGCCATTATAGCGACATCAAGCGATCATTATCACTCTTATAAGCTTGCTTTATTATCTTTTTGGATAATAATTAACCACTTGATAAGTTAAAATTTTCATCTTGGTGCTGTGTAATACAAGTATGGTAAATAATGTTTAGTTTTACCTGCAATTTTTTTCTGTATCAAGATGAAAAAATGCTTTGATTTCACTCAATTGGTGATTATGATGCGCGCCTCAATCATGTATAGCAACCGGCCTATAAACAAAAAATGGCCAAGGTGGAGATAAACAGACATTGAAAGCTCAACAATCAGTAGGAACACCAGTCGTACAACTCTCTGGTGTAAGTAAAAGTTTCGATGGTAAGGAAATCATCGCAAATCTAGACTTGAACGTTAATCATGGTGAATTCCTCACTATTTTAGGCCCTTCTGGCTGCGGTAAGACAACCGTACTTAGAATGATTGCAGGTTTTGAAACCGTTGATGGCGGTACAATAAAGCTTGCAGACCATGACGTCACCGAAGTTCCTGCTGAACAAAGGCATGTCAACACCGTATTCCAAAGCTATGCCCTATTCCCCCACATGACTGTTTTTGAAAATGTGGCGTTCGGATTGCGCATGCAAAAAGTGCCAAGTGCTGACATTGAACCAAGAGTATTAGAAGCACTCAAAATGGTTCGATTGGAGAAAATGGCGCAACGTAAGCCTCATCAATTATCAGGTGGCCAACAACAACGTATCGCTATTGCACGTGCGGTCGTCAATAAGCCTAAAGTGTTGCTTCTTGATGAATCACTATCTGCGCTCGACTACAAGTTACGTAAACAGATGCAGATCGAATTGAAGCAATTACAAAGACAGCTTGGTATTACCTTCATTTTTGTTACGCATGACCAAGAAGAAGCGTTATCCATGTCGGACCGCATCATTGTTATGCGCGATGGTGTGATTGAGCAAGATGGTTCGCCTCGAGAAATATACGAAGAACCAAAGAACTTGTTTGTTGCTCGCTTCATTGGTGAAATCAATGTGTTTAATGCAACGGTTAATCATCGTATTGATGACAAGCGTATCCACGCGACCATTGAAGATCATGAATGTATTGTTTATCACGATAGCCCGTGTTTAGAAGGTGACCAGTTGCAAGTTCTACTTCGCCCAGAAGACTTGCGTATTGAAGAAATCAAAGAATCTGAGACTAAAGGCATTGTTGGCCATGTGGCTGAACGTACCTATAAAGGAATGACGCTGGATTCTGTGGTTGAACTCGAATCTGGGATGCGAGTAATGGTCAGCGAGTTTTTCAACGAAGACGATCCCGATGTGGATCACTCTCTGGGACAAAAAGTTGCCGTCACTTGGGTTGAAAGCTGGGAAGTGGTATTAAAAGATGAGCAAGAAATTTAATTTACAAAATGCCATCATCACCTTAATTGTGAGCTGGTTAGTACTCTTTGTACTGATTCCCAATGTGATGATCATCGGCACCAGTTTTTTAACGCGAGATGAGGCCAATCTTATTGAGTTGACCTTTACGTTAGATAACTACGCTCGATTATTGGATCCTTTGTACGCCAAGGTTGTATTTCACTCGTTCTACATGGCGATTATTGCAACATTAATCTGCCTTGTCGTCGGCTATCCATTCGCTTACATCGTCGCAAAAATGCCGGAAAAATGGCGACCGTTCATGCTTTTTTTGGTCATTGTGCCATTTTGGACGAATTCTCTAATCAGAACCTATGGACTAAAGATTGTCCTTGGTACTCAAGGGATTTTAAATAAAGGGTTAATCGCACTTGATATCATCGATAAGCCGCTGAGGATTATGTATACAGAAACAGCAGTCATGATTGGCTTAGTCTATATTTTGCTTCCTTTTATGATTCTACCCTTGTATTCAGCATTGGAGAAACTCGACAATACTTATATTGAAGCAGCAAAAGATCTAGGCGCAAATAAATGGCAAACCATTACTAAGATCATCTTGCCACTAACAATGCCAGGAATCATTGGTGGCTGCTTATTAGTGCTATTGCCGGCACTTGGTATGTTCTATATCGCTGATTTATTAGGCGGCGCTAAAAATCTATTGATCGGTAACGTCATTAAAAGTCAGATACTAAACGCAAGAGATTGGCCATTTGGTGCTGCCACCAGTATCGCCCTAACAGCCGCGATGGCGGTCATGTTATACGCCTATTATCGAGCGGGTAAATTATTAAATCGTAAAGTGGAGCTCGAATAATGGGTCGCACTGCTAAATTTGGTTTCATGACGTTTGTCTATGCGTTTTTGTATTTGCCGATTATTGTACTCATTGCTAACTCATTCAATGCTAATAAGTTTGGTATGAAATGGGGTGGATTGACCACAAAGTGGTACCACGCGTTGTTTAACAATGACAGCTTAATGCAAGCCGCCTGGCATTCTATTAATGTCGCTGTATTTTCAGCAACCGCCGCCACATTAGTTGGCAGTCTAACGGCCGTGGCCCTATTTCGATATCAGTTTAAGGGCAAAAAAGCGGTAAGTGGGTTGTTGTTTATCGTGATGATGTCCCCTGATATTGTGATGGCCATTTCGTTACTCGCAATTTTCTTAGTCATGGGCGTACAACTCGGTTTCCTAACGTTATTGGTAGCGCATATTACTTTCTGCTTACCTTTCGTTGTTGTAACGGTCTATAGCCGTTTGAAAGGTTTCGACGTTAAAATGTTGGAAGCGGCAAAAGATTTAGGAGCCAGCGAATGGACGATACTCAAACAGATTATCTTCCCTCTTGCTAAGCCCGCTATCGCTGGAGGGTGGCTATTAAGTTTCACCTTATCACTCGATGATGTCATTGTAAGTTCGTTTGTTACTGGACCAACTTACGAGATACTGCCACTTAAGATTTATTCAATGGTCAAAGTTGGTATCTCACCTGAAGTCAATGCGCTGGCAACAATTATGCTCATTGTTTCTCTAGCGTTAGTCATGACATCGCAGTTTCTTGCTCGAGAGAAAATTAAATAATCACACAACTTTAAGTGAGAGCAGAATGGCTCTGCCACTCTGCTCTTTTTTTATCTATGCCTTTAAGGCAGCGTTTGTTTGGAGCTTACGTCAATGAAAAAATGGGCTACTTTATTAGCTGGTAGTGCATGTGCACTTTCTCTTGCATCTGGCATGGTGAGTGCAAAAGAACAACAATTGGTTTTCATGAACTGGGGACCATATATCAACAGCAATATCCTTCAGCAATTTACCAAAGAAACAGGCATCAAGGTTATCTATTCAACCTATGAATCGAACGAAACCTTATACGCTAAATTGAAAACGCATAATAAAGGGTATGACTTGGTTGTTCCTTCCACCTATTTCGTGGCTAAAATGCGTGATGAAGGCATGTTGCAAAAAATTGATAAATCCAAATTAAACAATTTCCATAATTTGGATCCAAATTATCTAAATAAACCGTATGACCCTAACAACGATTATTCGATACCTCACGTCGTCGCCATCACTGGGCTTGCGGTTAATACCGATATGTATGACCCAGAAGACTTTACCAGCTGGGCAGACTTATGGAATCCGGAGCTCGAAGGTCAGCTGATGATGATGGATGATACTCGTGAGGTCTTTCACATCGCTCTTCGTAAGCTCGGATATTCAGGAAATACCACGGATCAAAAAGAAATCGATGAGGCCTACGCGGAGCTTAAAAAACTCATGCCGAATGTTTTAGTCTTTAACTCTGATAATCCCGGTTCGCCTTATATGTCTGGTGAAGTCGGGCTAGGTATGCTGTGGAATGGCTCCGCCGCCGCCGCACAGAAAGAAGGTGTACCTCTTGAGCTAGTCTTTCCAAAAGAAGGCGGTATTGGTTGGGTCGATAACTTTGCAATTAGCTCAGGTGCTGAAAACGTAGAAGCCGCTCACAAGATGATTGATTTTTTGTTGCGTCCCGAGATTGCTGAACAAATCTCGACCGACACTGGCTACTTAACTGGCGTCAAAGCATCCAACGACAAGTTTAAGCATGAACCCGCCCTATTTCCTTCCCAAGAAGATTTAGACCGGGTTGAATGGCAAGACTCTGTAGGCGAAAAGACCGTGGTTTACGAAGATTATTTCATGAAACTAAAAGCAGGCCAGTAATTAAAAGTGGGTTTTACAAAACAGGTGGCATTAGCCACCTGTTTTTATATTTACAGCACGATAAGTACCTAAACGTTTATTTTTTGTAAACAGCCACATAGAGATATGTTCCAATTACTGGTATAATCCTGTGACTCACGTCATATTATTTATGATGATCAAAGTAATAAGTTGTTCGCATCAAGGCTAACAACCTATTTTCATGCCTGCTATGGCTCTTTGTTTATAACAATACAAACGGAAAAGTAATGAAAAGCAAACTGTATGCTAGCGCACTTTGTGCGGCGACTCTCTTCACTACACCGGCGTTTGCTGCCAACGAAGAACTCTATTTTTATAACTGGTCTGAATACATCCCGAATGAAGTCTTAGAAGACTTTACGAAGGAGACAGGCATTAAAGTCTACTACTCAACCTACGAATCTAACGAAAGCATGTATGCCAAGTTAAAAACTCAAGGTTCAGGTTATGATTTAGTGGTTCCTTCTACGTATTTTGTTTCAAAAATGCGTAAAGAAGGCATGCTTCAAAAAATTGATAAAGAAAAACTATCACACTTCAAAGATTTGGATAGTAACTACCTTGATAAACCTTTTGATCCCGACAACAACTTTTCTATTCCTTACATTTGGGGTGCAACGGGCATCGGCGTAAACACGGATATGCTCGATAAGTCTACCGTTACCAGCTGGGATGACCTTTGGGATCAACAGTGGGAAGGTCAATTAATGATGATGGATGACTCTCGTGAAGTATTCCACATCGCGCTAACTAAGTTAGGCTACTCTCCAAATACGACTAACCCGGAGGAAATAAAAGCCGCTTACGAAGAACTTAGAAAACTGGTTCCAAACGTACTTGTTTTCAACTCTGATTTTCCCGCAAACCCATATTTAGCAGGCGAAGTGTCATTGGGTATGTTGTGGAATGGTTCCGCGTATATGGCTCGCCAAGAAGGCGCTTCTATTGAGATTGTTTGGCCCGACAAAGGTACAATTTTCTGGATGGATAGTTTAGCGATTCCTTCAGGTGCCAAAAATGTTGAAGCGGCACATAAGATGATTGATTTTCTTCTTCGTCCTGAAAATGCAGCAAAAATCGCACTTGAAATTGGTTACCCTACACCAGTCAAAACCGCTTACCCGCTACTTCCTAAAGAGTTTGCGGAAGATCCAAATGTATTCCCGCCACAAGAAGTCATGGATTCGGGTACATGGCAAGATGAAGTAGGCGAAGCCGGCACGTTATACGAAGAGTATTTCCAAAGGCTCAAGGTTGATAACTAAGCCACAAATAATTTGCTAATTGCAAGAAAGCCAATTTAAGCGAAGTGTCATTGATTTATTAAGCCCTCGTATCGAGGGCTTAATATTATCTTGGTATTACCGCTTTATGGTTTTAGTTCGACTCAGCAGGAAGTGGCGTTATTATGTGTTTGGATTGAAAGGACTTCTTTTACAAGTTTAGGGACTTCAATGCTTGCTTTACCATAGCGCTTTTCTTCAAATTCACTCTCAACTGCACTCGGCTCTAAATTTATCTCAATCGTATGGGCGCCATGCATTTTAGCGTCATGCACAAATCCTGCTGCCGGATACACCACGCCTGACGTCCCAATAGAAATGAACAAATCTGCAGCCTCTAATGCGGAGTAGATATCCCCCATTCTTAAGGGCATCTCACCAAACCAAACAATGTGTGGGCGAACTTGACTTGGAAGTTGACAACAATGACATAAGTCTCCAGTGACAATGTCACCTTTCATCTCCGTGACCTGCCCTGACTCTGAACAACGAGCTTTTAGTAGTTCACCATGCATGTGAATCACATTGTCACTGCCACCACGTTCATGAAGGTTATCGATGTTTTGGGTAATTATCGTCACAGTGCCTTCTAGATCACGTTCTAACTGACCAAGTGCCAGGTGTGCCGCATTCGGAAGAATACTCGTTTGCTGAAGCTTATGGCGCCTTTGATTGTAGAACGACTGAACTAAATCCGGGTCTCGTGCAAAACCCTCTGGGGTCGCCACATCCTCAATTCGATGGTTTTCCCACAAACCATCTTGTGCTCGGAAGGTTTGGATTCCTGACTCAGCCGAGATACCAGCGCCCGTTAATACTACGATATTCTTGTAGGGGAACTTCATTAACATTCCTTGTTCTGACGTAGAGTGATACCACAAGATTAACATGGAATTAGACACCTGCCCTATATTTACGCCTTAGACCATAGTCTAATGTGCCACATTTCAATAAGTTAATGGCTTTTAAATCACGTTGTTCTTGTAAAAATCATAATCCGAGACAAAAAAAATAAGCATCTTAAGATGCTTATTTTTACAAGTAGAACTCAATTCGCTTGTGACAGTAATGCAGTAGGCTTACATTCAATTAGTCTTCACTTGTTGATGATATTTTATGAATCGCTAAATCTGCACCATTAAATTCATCTTCTTCAGACAATCTAAGGCCTGTTAATTTGTCCAAAATACCATAAACCATAAATGCACCAACCAAAGCAACGGCAATACCAGCAAGCGTTCCAACGAGTTGAGCCGCTAAACTCACCCCACCTAGGCCTCCTAAGGCACTTTGACCAAATATACCTGCCGCGATACCACCCCATGCTCCACATAAACCGTGCAGTGGCCATACACCTAACACATCATCAATTTTCGTTTTGTTTTGAATATAGGTAAATACCCACACAAACATTGCGCCGGCAATTGATCCGGTAATAAGAGCGCCGATTGGGTGCATTAAGTCCGAACCAGCACAGATCGCTACTAAACCTGCTAACGGTCCATTATGAATAAAGCCTGGGTCATTTTTGCCGACAATGAGTGCCGCTAAAATGCCACCTACCATTGCCATCAGTGAATTCATCGCCACTAAGCCACTAATACCTTCTAGCGCTTGCGCTGACATAACGTTAAAACCAAACCAGCCCACACTTAGAATCCAAGCACCTAAAGCAAGAAAGGGAATGTTTGACGGTGCAAAGTTGGTATGTTTACCAGCACGTACACGGCCCCTTCGCATCCCCAAAAATAGGACGGCAACCAATGCTATCCAACCACCAACACCATGAACAACAACGGAGCCAGCAAAATCATGAAAGCCTGCTCCAAACGTTGTTTCGAGCCAGCCTTGAAAACCAAAGTTTCCGTTCCAAATCATCCCTTCAAAGAACGGGTAAACCAGTCCTACGGTAAAGAACGTTGCCAATAATATTGGATAAAACCTCGCGCGCTCTGCAATACCCCCAGAAACAATCGCGGGAATTGCCGCTGCAAACGTCAATAAGAAAAAGAATTTAACCAGTTCATAACCATTACCTTGCGACAGTGTTTCCGCATCTGCGAAGAAGGTTCCACCGTATGCGACCCAATAACCTATAAAGAAATAAGCGATGGCAGACACGCCAAAGTCCGCAAGGATTTTGACTAAAGCATTTACCTGGTTTTTGTGTCTTACGGTTCCAACCTCAAGAAATGCAAATCCTGCGTGCATCAGAAATACCATGATGGCACCAAGTAACAGGAACAATGTATCTGAACTTTGTGTGAGGGTTTGTACGGCGCCATGTACCTGTTCTACCGAAGGGGTCATGTATCAATTACTCCTTTAAACGAAAAATATCCTGATAAGCACTAATATTGTGCTCTATCTTATTGTGACCACACCATAATGGTGACCACAATCAGCATTCATTTAGTAGAGCAAAATCCATTCCAAAAAGCACACACTGACAAAATTAACATAATGCTCTGTTATTAAAGAATTTATTATTTAATAACAGACTCGCGAGAGTGACACCAACTCATCTGGTTGCACCTCGATGGTGAAAAGCACCAATATAGGGCGCACCGATTTGTTGCAACTTTGTTTTATATGTTGCTAATTCAAACGTATTAGTACTGCATCGACGGCCGTTACTATGCACCACCTCAAATACCATCATATTAAATGTTACTAATAACACCACGCTCCAACTCAGCGTTACATACTTTTAGAAAAGAAAAAGGCTCCATTTAAATGGAGCCTTCGTAACGGCAAATCTTATCCAATCACATCTATTGTGTTGTATCGATAAGTTGCGGTCCTTTGTCAAACGTCAAAGGAATATTTTGCTTTAGCATACTCATGCCTTTGAACATTCTGATAATCCAAACAACAATAGCAACCGCCGCAAACACCATCCCGACATACGGGATGACGTGTGCTAACTGATCTATCCAGGTCGCTTGGTACCAATAATGCGTAACACCTTTTAGCAATCCGTTAGAGGTTGCCACTGTCACAATAAGAACGACAAAGAATGTTAGATTAAGAAAAAACGTGCGTATCAAACCATAATAATGAGAATTGACCACCTCACCATCTTCTCCTTTGTCCAACCGATATCCAGCATAAATAATCGCAATGACACCCGAAAGAAGCAGTGTAAATGGCGTGAACAGGCTCAAGATATACGCATACCAAATACCTTTATGATGTTGGTCCATAATAACAGACACTCCTTTACGTCAGTTTCTCATCAGGTTTCGTTGCCGAGGTTGCTCGTGAATCACCCATGGCCTCAGTTTCTTGGCCTTGTTTGTCTTTCACTTCCTCATACCACAAATCATGATGTTCTTTTGCCCATGTTTCATCGACATCACCCGTGACCATTCCTTCGAGGGCCCCTTCCATACCGAATAAACCAATGTAAATATGAAATACGAATCCACAGATCAGAATTAGCGCAGAGAACATGTGAACCAAGTTCGACAATTCCATATCACGGCGAGTTTGGCCAAATATTGGGAAATCCATAATGAGTCCACTCACTGCGGCAACGGCACCAAAACAAATCAACAACCAATAGATTGCTTTTTCGCCACCATTAGAAAATCCAGCCGATGGGTGCTTTCCTTTATGCTTACCAACCATGCCCCCGAGTTTCATAAACCACTGCATGTCTGTCTTATTAAAAATGGACTTCCTCCACCATTTAAACAGCACAGCAAACAATAAAATGAAGAACAACGGACCCACGTAGTTATGGTATTGCTTAGCGATGTAAATCGTCCAACCCCATAACTCTGTAGGAACATAAGGCTTCATAAAATGCTTACCGTAAACAAGCATCAAGCCACTAAAAGCCAAGGTTAAGAACGTAAACGCCATGCTCCAATGAAGTGCACGGTCCATCCGAGACCATCGCCTTATTTTTTTACCTGTCCTCGCCGCACTAAGTTTAAGCGGACCAACAATAAAGTACATCAGCACTACCATTGCGATACTGCCAAAAATGGCGACAGCTGCTGCAGGCGACATCCATTTCTCTTTTAAAATGAACCAGGTTTCACCCGGAGTACTAATGAGTACTCCATGTTCTGGTGACGCAGAGGTTGTTGTACCTTTTCCCCCTTCCTTAACTGCACGCCAATAATCAGCGCCAGCTAACTGGATCATCTCACTTTGGACCACCTTGTCATTTTTGCTCTCTTCTGCTTTGACTGCAAACGACAACATCAGCATCAATGCTGCCAATAATGGCAGCATTGCAAGAGCTTGGTTTCTAAGCGTACTTAGCATACATGCTCTCCATTAGCTCTTTGTTGCGTCATAAGAAAGATCGTTGCCATCGGTCCAACCCGCATTTTTTGCCCCACGCTCAACGACACGTTGGCGGAAAATGTCAGACACGGTTTCTGCATCACCTGCAAGCAACGCTTTAGTCGAACAAAGTGATGCACACATTGGCAACTTGCCTTCCGCTATACGGTTTGCACCGTACTTAGCGCGCTCTTCTTCTGAGTTATCTTCAGTTTCAGGGCCGCCAGCACAGAAAGTACACTTATCCATTTTCCCACGCTCGCCAAATGACGCTTGCTTAGGAAATTGAGGGGCACCAAACGGACACGCAAATAAACAGTAGCCACACCCAATGCATAAGTCTTTGTTATGCAGCACGATGCCATCTTCGGTATGCTCAAAACAATCAGCAGGACAAACGGCCATACAAGGCGCATCCGTACAGTGCATACATGCCACCGAGATAGAATTCTCACCTGGTTCGCCATCGTTTAACGTAACGACTCGGCGGCGTTGTATACCCCACTCAAGTGCATCATCGTTTTCGTTTTTACATGCTGTGACACAGCCGTTACAGTCAATACAACGTTTGGTGTCACAAAGGAATTTCATTCTAGCCATGTTATGACTCCTTACGCTTTCTTGATGTTACAAAGGGTGACTTTAGTTTCTTGCATCTGCGTTACCGGATCATAACCATAGGTTGTGGCGGTGTTTGCAGCTTCACCAAGAATATAAGGATCACTACCCTCTGGATATTTGGAACGTAGGTCTTCACCTTGGAATTTGCCGCCAAAGTGGAATGGAACGAAAGCTAAACCGGGCTTCACGCGACGTGTAACCAGTGCTTTAACTTTAATTCGTCCTTTTTCTGCACCTTCGACCCAAACCATATCGCCATCTTTAAAGCCGATATCATTCGCATCTTTCGGATTGACTTCGACGAACATTTCACGTTGCAGTTCTGCAAGCCAAGGGTTGGAACGCGTTTCTTCTCCGCCCCCTTCATATTCAACCAATCGACCAGACGTCAGAACAATCGGATACTCCTTCGACTTATCTTGATCTTGAATCGATTTGTAAAGTGTCGGTAGTCGGTAGATAGACTCACTATCATCCCAAGTAGGATAGTCAACGACCAAATCACGGCGTGGGGTATACAATGGCTCTCTGTGTAGCGGCACTCGATCGGGGAACGTCCAAACAATCGCACGCGCTTTGGCATTACCAAAAGGCATACAGCCATGTTTAATCGCGACTCGTTGTATGCCACCAGATAAGTCAGTCTTCCAGTTTTTACCTTCTGCTGCGGCTTGTTCGTCTGGTGTTAGATCACCCCACCAACCCAACTGTTTAATCAGCTTATCGGTGAATTCTGGGTAACCATCTTCAATTTCACACCCTAACGAATAACTGTCTTCAGCCAGTAAACTTTCGCCTTCGAATTCCACGCCAAATCGAGCACGGAAGTTACCACCGCCCTCTGCGACAGGCTTCGACGTATCGTAAAGAATATGGGTACCTGGGTGTTTCATTTCTGCAGTACCCCAACATGGCCAAGGTAAACCGTAGGTTTCTCCGTTTGCCACACCACCTTCTGCAACGAGATTGTTTTTATTGAATATATGCCAGTTCTGTTGGTGTGCCTTTAAGCGTTCCGGGCTTTGTCCGGTATAGCCTATAGTCCACATACCCTTGTTAAATTCTCGAGTAATATCTTCTATTAACGGCTGATTATTTTCGACTTTAATGTTCTTGAACAATTGGTCAGCAAAACCAAGTTTTTGCGTTAGCAGATACATGATTTCATGATCGGGCTTGGAATCGAATAGTGGTTCAATGACCTTATCACGCCACTGTAGCGAGCGATTCGATGCAGTGACTGAACCATAGGTTTCAAACTGCGTGGTTGCGGGCAATAGATAAACACCGTCGGTTCTATCGTTCATGACTGCCGCGTGCGTTGGATACGGATCCACAATCACCATCATGTCGAGTTTAGACATGGCCGATTTCATTTCGACGCCACGAGTTTGTGAGTTGACCGCGTGACCCCAATAGAACATTGCCCTAATGTTATCATTTTGCTCGATGTTGTCTTTGTTTTCCAAAACGCCATCGATCCAACGAGATACGGGAATACCCATATTATTCATTGGTTTCTTACCACGGTATTCATTCTGGTCAAAACGTCCTTTGACCCATTCGTAATCCACGTCCCACACTTTAGCCCAATGCTTCCAAGAACCATCCGCTAAGCCATAGTAGCCAGGTAACGTATGTGAAAGCACCCCTAAATCGGTTGCGCCTTGAACGTTATCGTGACCACGGAAGATATTGGCACCGCCGCCAGATTTACCCAAGTTACCAAGCGCCAGTTCTAACACACAGTAAGCACGAGTATTATTGTTTCCTGTCGTGTGCTGAGTACCACCCATACACCAAATAATACTGCCCGGGCGGTTGTCAGAAAGCAGTTTAGCCGCTTTATAGACGTCAGCTTCGCTGACACCCGTAACACGCTCTACCTCTTCTGGGCCCCAATTCGCGACTTCTTTACGAATCTCGTCCATACCAAACACACGTTGGCGAATAAACTCCTGGTCTTCCCATTTATTCGCAAAAATATGCCATAGTAGTCCCCAAATAAAGGCGACGTCTGTACCTGGTCTTAATGCACAGAAGTGGTCTGATTTTGCGGCGGTTCTCGTTCGACGAGGGTCGGCAACGACAATTTTACAACCATTCTTTTCTTTGGCGATCAAGATATGCTGCATAGCGACAGGATGCGCTTCTGCAGGGTTGGAGCCAATAAATAGCATGGATTTACAGTTATGCATGTCATTGAACGAGTTCGTCATCGCCCCGTAACCCCAGGTATTTGCAACCCCAGATACGGTTGTAGAGTGACAAATACGAGCCTGGTGATCGACGTTATTTGTGCCCCACAGTGATGCCATTTTTCTAAACATGTAGGCTTGTTCGTTGTTATGTTTCGCACTTCCAAGCCAGTACACAGAATCCGGTCCTGATTCTTCCCTTATCTCAAGTACCTTGCTACCAATTTCCTCAATGGCTTCATCCCAGGTGAGTTTTTTCCATTTTCCGCCTTCTAGCTTCATTGGGTACTTAAGTCGGCGCTCACCGTGACCATGCTCGCGCAGTGCTGCACCTTTTGCGCAATGTCCACCGGCATTGAAGGGATGATCAAACGCAGGTTCTTGCCCTGTCCAAACACCATTTTGTACTTCTGCATAGACACCACAGCCCACAGAACAGTGAGAACATATCGTGCGCTTAATTTCCGTTTTCGCGTCGGCATCGACAGACTTTGCTTCTGCTTTTTTAATCATGCCTGGTGCAAACATATAGGCACCCGCAGCAGCACTACCGGCAGCAATCGTTGAAGTGCGCATGAAAGTACGACGGCTGATGCCTAATTTGTTTTCTTGTGTGCTCACAGTTTTGGAGCGTTTAGTCAGTTTCATCGGTTCGCTCCTAAAGTGTGTCGTAGTAGTCTTTGATGTGTTGAGTTTCGCGATAGCCTGTTTTCTTTTTCTCATCTAACGGCGCTTCTACAGCATCATTAGTGGCAGCGTGCGCGGTTCCAGTTATCACTGCACCGGCAACTGCGGCTGTCGCAAATCCTTTAAGTAGATTACGACGACTCTCGTTACATAGAGCCTGTTCATCTTGTTTCTTTTGCTTGCTCATATATTGCTCCCTTAGTGGATACTTTTACTCTTTGAGTATGTGTATCTCTAGTAAGCTGAATTACTTAGTCCAGTATGTTTACGTTATTCAATTATTTGGTAGTGATGTTCTTTACGTCGATTTTCATTTTTGTCTTAGTCGAGGTAGGGCTCACGGCATACGCGACCTGCTCCACATTAAGAAATGCATTCATCAAAACAGCGACAGCTTGGTAAAATTGAGCGCTTGGGGCTGATTCCATTTGGCGACAAAGTGCGTCGTACCACGTCGCAATGTGTTGATTAAAAAATATTTTTGCTTCGGTGTTGTCATCTTGATCAATCAATACCGCCATCACCTCAAACAACGCTGCGATATGGTCCTCTGGCTCTTTTACTGTGTCTTCGCGTTCAAGCCCCAAGTCCGCCAAAGATTGACGAACTAATGCGAGTGGCTTTTCCATTAACGAACCGGTTAAATGCCAAGAAGCGAATGGTACAATTTCACCTTTACCAATACCCACAAACATGTCTTGGTATTCATCTTCAACACTACTGACTTCCGCATTTTTGGCAGCCTGAGATAACGCTAGCCAAGCAGTGGTCATTTCGTTGATGCCAGTCTCTACTTCAAGACTGGCTAAAAATTCCAATAGATCTCGATCTGGAGCCTGACGACATAACGTCGAAAGCAGAAGATAGATATCGCTGCGTATTTCGTGATGTTGCTCTTCCATCATCTCGGCTCCTAGATTTTCAATTGTTGTTCTGGATTTTCGGCCATCGCTTCAAATACATCCACGACTCTACAGTCTTCGCACATCGCGATACGGCGTAATGACATCTCGTCAGAAAAATGTGAGTGACCGCGTAACTTCTCTTGAAGCATGGTAATCATAGACTGTGGTGCAAAAGCTTTCCCACAACGCAAGCACTCCGCTGCTTTTTCTTCGTGAAGAGCGACAACCGATTGGCGTTGTTCCATGTCCCAATTAAGTTGCTGTGTTAATGACAGTGCAGACTCCGGACACGCTTTTTCACACATGCCACATTGCACACAATCTTGTTCAATAAAATCGAGCGCAGGTCTATCACCGGTATTGTGTAATGCCTTAGTAGGACAAACCGCAACACAACCCATGCATAGGGTGCATTTGCTGGTCTCACAGATAACAGAACCAAATGGCGCAGTAGAAGGAAGGGGTTGTATTGTTTCGACAGGAGCATGTTGCGCTGATAACGCGTCTAACGAAAAGTACAGCCTTTCGCGTTTATCACCTTTGATGTCGCCCAACATTAAATTCAGCGGTTGAGTGACTAACGTAGGTAGGCCTTCTCGGAGTGACTCCAGATATAAAACATCGATTGTTTCTCTCGCAAGCCCTAAATTTTCTAGCAACAGCTGCGCCATACCCACTTCGCGGTTTAATACCGTTTGAATCGTCTCTGGCATGTGACGACTGGCGGCGAAAATGACTTGTGTAGCCCCGTTAACCAAGGCAGCAAACCAAGTATCCATGCCTACCGATGGCAGCTCCTCAACGACAATGGGGATCACGTTATCTGGTAAGACTTTCAATGCCATTACATTGTAGGTTTCATGGCGGGAGCTGCAGATAAGAATGATGGCATCCTTACCGCCTTTTTTATGATAATTCGCCAGTGTTCGTTCAATAAATTTTTGTGTCTCTTGTGGCGTTGGCAAAGCATAGTGAATTGCCTCTGTTGGACACGCTGTCGCGCATGTCCCCACGCCTTGACAAAGATAAGGGTTGATTTCAATTTTATGCCCTATTTTGTCATTGCCTTCACTTGATAACGCACCCGCGGGGCAAGCATCCACACAGCGCTCACAGCCTTTTACGCCTCTCGAACTGTGCGCACATAAATCCGTATCCAAGCGAAAGTATTTAGGCTTATCAAACGTGCCCATCAGGTCTGGAATTGCCTCAAGCGCTTCGGCTAGTGTTGGATAACCACGCCCTACTGGATAAAAGCCCGGGACAGGTACTTGCTCCGACATGCATCCATTCAAGGTGTGATCAAGAACGATATCAAAACAATCTCTTCCCACTGAGACTTCAGCGAGATTGAGGGTTTGCTGATTACTTTGAATATTGACGGTGAACGTACCTAGAAAGCCTGAAATTTCCACGCTGTCAGCGAAGTATAGGTTGGATTGCTCTGGTGCTGGCACACCATCTGTCGACAATAGGGTCAACGAATGCATGCTACTAAGCTGTTCGGCGGTGCTGGTGATAATTGCCGTAGGTCCAACGATAAGAGTATCACCGTGGCTTTCATAGCTCACGGTCGGTGGGATGAGATTGGCAAGCTCTACGGTGTTTTCAAAAGCATAGAGGCGAGCGGTTCCATTTGCTGTTGTCGATTCTTTTAATAATTGTTTTATCATTGCGTCTTCCAGTGCAGGGATCTTTGCCCCATAGCTTTGGCGTTTTTCGCCATTCCGTAAGAAATTGCAATTTTTGTTCCAACTCGGATTGATGTTTAAAACACAATGATTTTGAATAATTATCGTATGAGAACACCGCTTTGCGCAGCTTTACGTGGAGACAGGAACTAGATTGAGACATTTTGTCTTAGTTATATCATTTAGCGACTGAGACAAAATGTACCTATTTTTTGTGTGGTAAATATTGTCTCAATCAAGCACTTAATAGTGCCAGCGCATCTCTTTATGAATGTTTAACGCTCACGCTCAACAGCACCAACTGACGGTGACCGATCATCGGATATTAAGGTTTCATTGCCTTCCGTATCGGTAGCATGCGCATCACTGTTGTTATCGTTGCTACTGTTACTATCGTTGCTGTTATCACCCTTTAACGGACGACTTTCGTCAGCGTGATCACCTTCAAATGAAGCGTTATCCTTGTCGTCTGAATCGTCTAAAAGCTCAGGAGCTTGAGTCTCGGTTTCCTCCACTACTTCATCAACATCCAACTCATCGACCTTATTAACCCATTGACGTAATGTATCAGCAACGCCCGCAGCTAAAGGCTTCACCGAGGCATAGTCATGATCATAATCATTAAGGCGGTCAACCACATTAAACTCTGGGCTCAAAAACATCTTTCTTAGGGCCGCCTTTTTGGCGGCTTTATCCAGTCCCGTTTTTGACATTAATTCTGACATAGATAAAGATTCAACGGCCACATCATCATCGAGTGCTGACTCTGCATTATCGTCTAAATCTATGTTGTTATTCAGCGCCTCCTCGTCCACACCCGTCGCGCTTGAAGCCGGGCCTTGTGTTTCGATAGATGATTCCGGAGCATCATGCATACTACCGTCTGCTTCAACCACCTCATTAGCCACGTCATGAGATGAGAGGCTCTCTTCTTGCTCTGAGTCGAGTTTGCGTTGCGACCAACGCGAAATAAAACTATTTTTCACTAGAACGCCCCGCTCCCTTACGCTTCTTGCGACGTACCTCCAGCAGTTCGCCATGGCGCCCAATAAAGGCTTCCATCCACGCCTGTATGGCCAATGGCATCGCATGAGACAAGACTAAATAGTCGCCATCCATAAAGGAGCCCGCGACACCTTGCGAGGCCGTCACAACGATTGGCGTGACATCAGATTCGTCATTGTTGTCGAACACAACAAAAATCATTGGGCTATTGGAACTGAGATTAAAGCGATAATCAGTCCGTTCATCACGATGGAGTTCGAGTAAACCATGAGGGCTATTCAGATCGACATTCGTTAGTCCAAATCCGTTCAGTTCACGCTGGGTGGTCGTCCACCTTCCCACTTGTTTTTCTACCGCAACAACCTGGATCTGTAACGGCCATTGATTTTCATTCTTTTCTCGCGATGCTTGCTCTAACGCTCTGTTTTTATTTGGAGTGGCACCGGTTGTATTCACTTCTACATCATTGCGTGTATTCATTCAGCGTCCCCACATTGGCACTTAAATTGCTAATTCATTTCATTTGCTAATTCCTAATTACGAAGCAATAATCAAGCCAACAGGATGAAGTTAACAAGCTCATCCTACAAGGCGCTACACTAGATAAGTTACCCTAGAAAAAAGGACACGATGCGTGGTTAAGCCAAATATCATTAGAACAAGCGAAAACCCTCTGCAAACGATGGAAGTCGAGGTCGTCGACGAATATGGTGAAAAACTCGTCAAACAAATTGCCTGCGAACGCCCCCTTACCGTCATGCTCAATTGGAAAGAAATCGTTACGCTCATGACCCTCGGTTCGCGGCCGGATTCATTGGTACTAGGTTATTTAAAAAACCAAGGGTTTTTATCCGATCCGCACTCTGTTGAGTCCTTAATCATCGATTGGGAAACACATTCTGCCGCTGTGATAACCAATGAAAACACCGATTTTTTAGAAGAAGCACTTAAGAAGAAAACCGTCACATCTGGCTGTGGCCAAGGCACAATGTATGGCAATGTGATGAAGCAACTTGATGGCTATCAAGTCCCGCAAACACCACTAAAGCAGTCACAGATCTATGCCACATTAGAGGCACTGACTCACTTTAACGACACCTATAAAAAAGCAGGGGCCGTTCACGGCTGTGCGATTTGTCACAACAATGAAGTGTTGTCATTTGTTGAAGATGTGGGCCGACATAACGCCGTCGATACATTGGCGGGTGAATTATGGGTCAATGAGGAAAACGGTAATGATAAGATCTTCTACACGACCGGGCGACTCACCTCTGAGATGGTGATTAAAGTCGCACAGATGGGCATTCCCGTTCTGCTCTCTCGGTCTGGGGTAACACAGATGGGCCTAGATTTAGCTCAACAATTTGGCATTACGACCATCGCGAGAGCGAAAGGCATGCGCTTCCAAGTATTTACTGGCAGCGATAAGCTCGATTTTGATGTGAAGGGCAATCAATAACAGACAAGTCTTTATCGATTAAAAAAGAGGCGGCCAATGGTATTGGCGGCCTCTTTTTGTATTTGTGCTTAGTGCTTAGTGCTTAAGTTCCATTCCAACGCTTACGCGTCTACACCACGCATTTTTAAGTATTCTTCGTACGTACCTTTAAAATCGATGATCTTGTTGTCTTTGATTTCAATGATACGCGTCGCCAATGAGGATACAAATTGTCTGTCATGCGAAACAAATAACAACGTGCCCTTGTAGTTTTCAAGCGCTAAATTAAGTGATTCGATAGATTCCATATCCATGTGGTTGGTAGGTTCATCCATCAACAACATGTTTGGTTTATGCATCATTAATTTACCAAGCAGCATACGACCTTGCTCACCACCAGACAGGACTTTCACTGACTTTTTGATGTCATCTTGGCTAAACAACATACGGCCAAGGAAGCTACGAACAACCTGTTCATCGTCGCCTTCTTGACGCCATTGTCCCATCCAATCAGTTAGGTTTAGATCTTCAGCAAAATCATGAGCATGGTCTTGTGCGTAGTAACCAATGTTTGAGTTCTCAGACCATTTAAACGTTCCTGATTTTGGCTCTACCGCGCCTGACAATGTGTTCAACAAGGTGGTTTTACCCACGCCATTCTCACCAATTATAGCAACACGCTCACCCACTTCGAAGATAGCATTAAAGTCAGACCATAGTACTTCGTCAAAGCCGTTAGAAAGATCTTCAATAATTAACGCGTTACGGAACAGTTCTTTCTCTTGCTCAAAACGAATGAATGGGTTTTGACGGCTTGACGCCTTCACTTCATCGAGTTGAATCTTATCAATTTGCTTCGCTCGAGACGTAGCTTGCTTAGCTTTAGACGCATTAGCAGAGAAACGAGAGACAAACGTTTGAAGTTCAGCAATTTGCGCTTTCTTCTTGGCATTATCAGACAGTAGACGTTCACGAGCTTGAGTCGCCGCAAACATGTATTCGTCATAGTTACCCGCATACACGCGAAGATCGCCGTAATCCAAGTCAGCCATGTGTGTACAAACACTATTTAGGAAATGACGGTCATGCGAGATGATGATCATCGTACAGTTACGTTGGTTAAGCGTTTGCTCCAACCAGCGAATGGTGTCCATATCCAAGTTGTTCGTTGGTTCATCAAGAAGCATGATATGCGGGTCTGCAAACAAGACTTGAGCTAATAGAACACGTAGTTTCCAACCTGGTGCAACCTCACTCATTAAACCGTAGTGCTGCTCAAGTGGAATACCCACGGCTAGCAGTAATTCGCCTGCTTTCGACTCCGCCATGTAACCGTCAAGTTCTGCAAACTCAACCTCAAGATCCGCGACTTTCATGCCGTCTTCTTCGCTCATTTCTGGCAAAGAATAAATACGGTCGCGCTCTTTCTTGATGTTCCAAAGCTCTTTGTGACCCATGATAACCGTGTCAACAACAGAGAACTCTTCATAAGCAAACTGGTCTTGGTTCAATTTAGCAACGCGCTCATTTGGATCGCAAGAAACCGTGCCGCTGGTTTGCTCGAGCTCACCACTTAGAATTTTCATAAATGTGGATTTACCACAGCCGTTCGCACCGATTAGGCCATAACGGTTACCGTCACCAAATTTGATTGAAATATTTTCAAACAGTGGTTTTGCACCGAACTGTTGAGTGATATTAGCGGTTGAGAGCACAAGCGTTACCTTTGAGAATGAACAAAACTGCGCAACCGTACATAAAGTTTGCCTTGGTTGCAAGCAGCAAAGTAATGACCACTAAAGCTTTTACTGACAAACCGGCGATTAACTCATCATTTCCAATGCAACATTCACGCATTTTCAATTTTCTACAGCCAAGACGAGCAGAGTCCGTTTAGGCTAACTACACTATATAGCGTTAGACAATACTAATTTTTACAGTCAGTTACAGGCAGTGTGCAGAATCATGAAAAAGCTCATCCTCCTTTTCTCGTTATTCCTGTCCCTTGGGTGCGCTTCAGCATTTGCCAAATGGGATTACCAAGATGAAAGCACACCCGTACTTTCACAAAGCGCCATCGACTTAGATAAAGAAGTGGCTTCTTTTCCGAGTTCGTTATTTTTAACTGCAAATGATAGAAATAAAATTCGTCAACTGTTGTCTGTTGCGCTCGACTTGCAGGATGACGAAATAGTCGCATTTGATAACGCGCTGAATGCCTACCGTGAGAGCACCGATAATAAAGAAGAACGATGGCTTGTTGTAGAAAGCCGCTACCTCTCGTTAGTAAGCCTCAGCCATAGCAAACAACGTTTACTTGATTTGGCGTCCGAGCGAACTCGAGAACAACTCACCGGCTTTGGTCCAGATGGTGTCACTCAGTTTAAACAAGAGCTTAAACTTACCACCCTCAATGTTGAATATTTTGCATTTTTGCAATTCATCAGCTTAAAGACGCTGATAAAAGAGATTTTTATTTCCCCTATCCCAGTCATTTGGGCTGGGATAAAAGTCTTTTTTATCTATTCATTATTGATGTGGTGGCTTGCCAATCAAAAACGTTTATTTGAGCAGTTCAAAAATCATGTCACTTCTAACATCTCGAATCCTCCTATTTGGATCCGACTTATTTGGATCCGACTTATTTGGTACATTGGCCGTGCAAGCCGAGCCATCGCATGGTTAATAGCAATCACGCTGTCACTGCGAGTTTTAACCACTATTGAGGCTTTAGAACACCTAATTTATTTAGAGATATTTACGTGGTGGGTGTTAGGAGGATCGATTGCCATCAGCTTCATTCTTGAGTTTGCTCACCGTAATAGCCTGGCGTCGAGTCCAGAAATTGTTGCCTTGCGTCTGTCTACCATTCGTCGTTATATTTGGAGCTTTATCTTAGCTGGTGTCGTGCTGCAAATATCATCAGAAACACTCGGCAAAGGTACCATTTACTATTGGATTGTTAGCGCGTTTTCTTTCTGGTTCGCATTTATAACGCTAACCGTCATAGCAATGTGGAAACCCACCGTATTCCGTTCACTTGAACGAGTCACCGAGAAGCCATTGATCATCGTTTGGGCATCTCGAAAAAAAGATGCTTTCTTACTGGGAATCATCGCCACAGCCATTGCGACAGTCTGGCTTACTTTTCATAACCTTAAGAATCGAACGATAGGATTGCTATCGCGCAATGCGTTTTTCAATCAGGCGCTTACTTATTTATTTAAGATAGAAGTCGCGAAGCAAACAGGTACCAACGGTGACCAAAATCTAGTACGTATTAAAGGTAATGAGGCGTTCGAATTTATCTTGCCAGGTAATGAAACAAGCCCGTTGATTGATTATGCCCAAAGCGAAATAAAACAGCTCTCTCAATACCTGCTCACCGATAATCCAGCAATCTGCGTTGTCACTGGAGAACGAGGGGTTGGCGCAACAAGTCTGCTGAAACAACTTCTTCATCGAACGAAAAACGCTGAACCGATTTATATTAATTGCCCACTCGCCGGATATAACGATTTATTGACCGAGCTCGCCGTTAGCTTAGGTTTAGAACCTGATACCAGTGAGGTGAAAATCCTGACGCTCTTACGCAAAAGTGAGATCCCCTACCTCATCGCGATTGATAATTGCCAAAGGCTTGTTAAACCCAAGGTTGGTGGATTGAATGATTTAATCAGGTTTACTAATTTACTGCGTCGTTCAAAGAAAAATCATCGCGCTGTGTTTGCTATCGAAAAAGCCAGTTGGCGATTTGTCGATCGCGCTCGTGGCGAGCGCTTGCTCTTTGATTGGGTCGCATTTTTGCCTCGCTGGACTGAAACCCAAGTTCAGCAATTACTTGATACGCGGATTAATCGAGAAATTAACAATCCATTAAGCTTTGACGGGCTGGTCGTCCCAAAGCAATGGGATAACGACAGTGAGACAGAAGAAGAACGCGCTCGACAAGGCTTCTACCGTATTCTTTGGCACTATTCAGATGGTAACCCAACCGTTGCTCTACGCTTCTTTCGCTTATCACTTCGAAGAAATAAAACGGACAACAGCGTGGTCGTTCGTCTCTTCCATGCCCCTGAATCAGAAGAGCTCGAAAAAATGCCGAAGCCTATGCTCGCAATATTACGTTCAATTGTGCAACTCGAAGCGGCGTCGCCTGATGATCTTTCAGACTGCACCCAATTAACCCTCTCTGAGGTTATTGGGACGCTGCGTTACTTTCAAAGCCGAGGATACATTGAGTGGACGGAAGACAAAGCGAGAGTGTCCGACCATTGGTTCAGACACATTACCAACGTCCTTGATCGTCAACACTTACTGGTTAAATAAAAGGGTTATATTTATGAAAAAGTGTATTCCTGTCATCGCCCTTCTGTTAGCGCCAAGTGTCGTATACGGCGAAGATACGATGGCCTCGGTTGAAAACATTACACAATTTACCAATTTGATTCGTTGGTCCGGTGTGATTTTTAGTGTGCTCATCATGATGGGAACTTGGATCTTAATAAAATTCATGAACTCCATGGTGGATAGCATTGGTGGACAGTTTGTTCAATATCGAATGCTGTTGCAAAAATTCCAATCGTTCCTGCAGTTTTTTATCTACATGACTGCAGGTTTATTAGTCTTCATGCTCAGTTTCCGCATTAATGACCACATTCTTGCGCTTATCGGCGGCACGCTCGCGGTCTCCGTGGGGTTTGCCTTGAAGGACTTAGCGGCTTCGTTTATCGCAGGGCTAACCGTAATGATTGACCGCCCTTTTCAAGTAGGTGACCGCGTCACGTTTGAGGGTAATTACGGTGACATTACCACCATCGGATTGCGCTCAGTGAGGATGCGAACGCTGAATGATGACATCATTACGATCCCAAACAACAAGTTTTTAAATGAGGTGACGGTCAGTGGTAACTATGGTGCACTCGACATGCAAGTGGTGATTCCATTTTATGTTGGAATGAATGAAGACATCGTAAAGGCTCGAAACCTGATTCAAGAAGCGGCGTCTTCAAGCCGTTATATTCACCTACCCAAGCCAGTGACAGTGCTAGTGAAACAAACCATCACGGACAATTACCTTGCGGTTCAACTAACCTGCAAAGCCTATGTTGTTGATACTGCCTATGAAAAGCTATTCGAAACAGATATTACCTTAAGAGTGATTGACGAGTTTCGTAAACATAACATTAATGCGCCACAAATCGCCGTGCATAGCACCAATCGAATACAAGATTAATGGGCAACGTCGACGAATTACTCACGTTGTTGAAACTGGACGCTATCGCTGAGGTTAATGTCTATATGACATAAATTCGGTATTCACATCACGCATAATTAAAGGATTAACCATGCGCATACTTCAATGGGGCCTGATTTTGCCATTATTATTTACGTCCCAGATGGCTCTTTCTAACAGCAAAAGTGACGAATGGCAGTATTTGTTAGTTTTCCCGATGATTTGGGCACCGAGCATTACGGGTACAACTGGGCCCGCAGGTGACAAGGTCAATATTGATATTCCCTTTGATAATATCGTGGATAATCTCCATTTTGGTTTAATGGGTGACTTTTACGCTCAAAAGAATAAATGGTTGTTTGGCATTAGGGCGAACTATTTGCATGTAAAAAACGATTCATCTACACAAGCAGGTATCCTTGTACCAAGCTTCAATATAGCGTTAGATGCTCAGATGTCGCTCAATGATGCGTTCGGTGGGTATGAGGTAACCAAAGGACTTGTATTGTTATCCGGTGTTCGCCACACCTACAGCAATATCAAGGTCGATGTGGCCCCCAATAGCGATCGCCCGTTTTGGAATGACAAAAGTGGTACGATTGTCGCTAAAGGGCATCAATTTGATTGGCTGATTGGTCTCAAATATCAGCATCGCTTCAACGAAGATTGGGGGATTAGTTTGACGGTAGACACCAGTGTTGTTGGTGACAATGATGTCAATCGTGGTATCAACTTAGCGGGTACCTACCGGTTAAGTAAATTGAACAATATTTGGTTTGGCTATCGTTACCTAAATATCCAAAATACGACCGATAGTAATAAAGGCCCGGTTGAGGTCGATGTGACTCAAAAGGGCCCTATGCTAGGCTGGGCATTCAGTTTTTAACCGACGAAATATACCTTAATTTAGTTTGGAGATACGTCGCCAGATCGATATGGAGCCAAAGCTCTTCGATATCTTGTATTCGATAATTAATAATCATAATCATGCCTCACAATTTAGCGTTAGCTTATGAGCCTGCACAGACAACATTCATTGAAAACTGAACAATATGAGTACCGGCGGTTAGCTTGTCTTCACCATTTTGATTGACATAGATTTCAATATTCGTTGCGTTCTTAACTCTTGGAACATCAAAAGCAAAGCGTTCACTTTCTAAAATACCGCTATCGATCATTTGGCCACTTTTGGTATCCACAACCGTCCAATTGAACAATGGGTTTTTATCTTCATCAGTAAGACTTCCCTCTTGGTAATCAACCGTTGTCGATACTGTCACCGATTTTCTGGCGTTATTGATGATATCGGCGCTGGCCGGATCATCTTCTGCGCTATACCCTGTTGCTTGATTGTAGTCGCCAATCGTTCCAGATTCATCCGTTACCGATACGCCACATTGACGAGCAATTTGTGTATCAAAATATACCTTGTTATTTCCGTCAACAGCTGCCAAAACAGTGCCCGACGCTAATACGGTCGTCAAAAAAAGTAATTTGGTTTTCAAATTTATTGCCTCTAAATAGTAATACACCAAGCTTAATTAAAAGCTTGGTGTATCTTATTCGTTGGCAATCCTTGTTACTTATCATTTTACGACACGGATTGTTTTTCTATTACACTCCGCACTAGCAAATAAACTTTAAACTTTAAACTTTAAACTTTAAAATTGGTAGGTTAACCCGGTGGCCTCTAACAAAGAATAAATTTCGCGTTGACTGCTTGATGTATTGGCCTTGGCGCCGCTTGTTTCTCGCAACTTACGCCTCATTTCAAGCCATTCAGCACTGCCCCATTCTAGCGAGTCTGCCTTGATAAGTTCAAACTGATGATTGAGCTCTTTGACAACGCCATCTCCTTTCAAAAAGAACCCCATTTCGTTGTTATATAAGAGTGAGCGGAAATCCAGATTCGTGGTGCCAACAAACGCACTCTCATCGACAATAAGAAATTTTGCATGTAACTTACCATAATGTTGTTCGCCACCAAGAAGCTCCGAGTCTTGCTTACCCAATTGATAAAACGTAACTTGGGGGTGAGAAATCATGGTTTTCCATGCCTCTGATTCCAAAAACGCGGGGCTTTGTTCATTTTTTTTGATATCACTATCAAGCCAAATTGCTTGTGCCGCATCATCCATCATTAACATTGTTGGCGCCGTATGCATATCAATAACAGCTTGTGTAAAGAAATTATCACTCGTCAAAACTGAGTTAGTAATCACCTCAATATTCCGCTCAGGATCTTGATCCAACCAAGCCATCGTGGTGTTTAAATCTCGTGCCATCACTCCTTCGTCTTTAAACAAATCCGATTGTAAGAAAAGATACGGCGACACAATTTTGACCGTTTTGACGTCGTCTTTAGTGTGCGCAACTTTCGCTAAGATCCCACTAATTGAATTTGCGTTTGCTTTCTTATTTGTCGAGTATTTGCTTACAACGTCGGTGGCATTGAGGTTATCAAGTTCATGCGCAAATTTGGTTTCCGTAGGGTAGTAACCGTGTGCAAGATAGGCGTCAATATTTTGATAGGCTCTATTAAAATCAGGGAGTTGTTTTATCGTGGCCAACGCTTCTAAGATGATCTGCTTGTCACGATTATAACTTGTCCAGGTATTGAGTTTTTTATTGCCAGGTTTGGTAAACAACACCGTAAAGTAGTATTCACTTAATAGTGTTGGCGATTGATGCTCAGTGGCGTTACTCATTGGGCGAACAATAATTTCAATGTCACGAAACGCCGTAGGATCAGGTTCTCCTTTTTCATCAATGCCATAGTAGTGAACGGACATATTGCGTCCACCTGTTATCGCATACGCTTCTTCATTGTATGCACCATCGACAACAAACAGTTTGTCATGTGAACGATGGTTCCATTTAGAATCGCCTTTTGTTAACGCATTAAACACCACCGCTTGTACACGTGCCTTTTGTGTCGTTGGTGCACCTTGTTGATCAGTGACAAACCCCGCCTCTTTCTCACATTGCATCAAGCCTTTTAAATGGCCATTGTTCATGCTGTAAGAGCCTAAACTGTCGACCATCACTCTAACATCCACCCCACGTTGGACCGCTTCACACAAAGCCCCTAATGTCGCTTTTCCTACTAAATCATCCGAAAAAATGTAATAGGTTAAATCGATGGTATGTTTAGCTTGTTCAATCAAATATATCTTGCTTGCTAGGCTATTAATCGCGTCTGATGGTTGTGTTCCGACCACTTTTACATTGGCATTTTGTACGGGTAAAAGTTTATCAGAAGCTAACTTGAGGTAATCGCTATTAAGTTCGTTTGGTTCTCGCCAACGTCTAGATTCCATATGTTCAGTCGTCCAGTTGTCACCAGACGATGTTGGTAAGTGCGCATTAGAGGTGCACCCAAGAACGACACCTGACAATAGTACGACTGAGATTCCTTTCCACATGTTAGTTCCTATCAACTAGATTATGTTCACTCACCAGCAACAGCGTTGGTTCACGATGCCCTTCTGGTAATCGCTTTTAGTTTGCTGCTTTCATCATTTCGCCTTTAAACTTCAGCCATTGCCACTGTCTCGTTTCTACAAAGAAAGCCGCTATTACCATATAAACCGCGACCACCGCCAGCAACGTCAGTCGAATCCACATTTTTTCGTCTATCACACCTGAACTCATCATTGTGGTTCCGATAAGAACTAATGCTGTGTTAAACGCTGTTGAATAAATGGGTGCTTTTGTGGGTTCGTTTATCATCTTGCTACCGACCAAAACCGCCAATAAGGTGATGAATAAAGTATAAAACACAATATTTGGTACCAGTGCCATCACACTAAATGCAACGAGTGCAATTACGCCGCCAATCGCGTTGCTCATTAGTAAAAAAGCGCTAAGTTTGACCGATTTCTCTCCAGTAATCATTAGCGAAAGTAACGCGATGAAAATCATCGACAATAAGGCCTCTGATATCTGAAAAACAAAGAAGATGGACACGACAGGAAACGCTATTAATGCGGCTCTAAGTGCGGAAAACCATCGAAAATGATCGGTCATAGATACGCTAGGATCCGCCTTTACTTCACCGTTATGCTCAGGTAAGTAGATATGCATAACAGCAAAAATCCCAACGGAAACTGCGCCTGAAAGGCTCAAACCTAAAGCGAGAAAAATGGCCACTGGTGGGTTCTCTATTGCCATAAATGGCAACATTAAAATAGCCATTAATAAAATAGTCGCAAATAAATTCCACTTAGGATCGAGAAATAAAAAATACCCAACAATCATCAACGCCCCTACCCCTATTAAAAGTGGAATAGGATATTGAGAAAAACCCAAACTTAACGTAATACCAATAGCCACAGTTGCTACCATAGCCAGCAACAACTCATAAACAATGCCACTGTTCATGGTCTTCTTTTCAAATAAGAATTTTGCCGTAAATATTGGTGCAATAAACGCGAGTGGCCAATCAATCCACGCCGCTAAAAAAGTGGCGATACCCACCCCCAATGTGAATCGAATAATGCGAACCTCTCGCGCATCATATTTTGATACGCAAGGTTGCTTGGAGAGTGATTCACTATCTGACATAAGACATCCAACTAACAAACCGGATCCACAATCGACCCAACGTGTTGAATATCGTATTGTCACCCGTGTACACAATAACATCAGCTTGCCCGCCAATCCGAAGCTGACCGGTCGTATCGTTGGTATTGAATTCAATCATCACCGGTAACATTTGAGTCTGACGTAGCCAGCCAGTTTGGTTATTGGCTTGTGCTAGTTTTCCAGCTTGGTTATCTTGTCCCCAGTCGATGCCCCAGTCCACACTCGATATGGTGCCCTTTATCACTTTTCCAGGCGCAAAATCCAACGCAATTTCTACCTCATCACCGGCGTTAATATTGCCTAAGCTGTTTTCTCTAAAATACGCTTCTATCCAGATAGACTCTGTTGAGACAAATGTCATCACAGGTTGGCCCGCTGATGCATAAAATCCTTGAGATAGGCTAAAGTTTGATACGCCACCATCAGTGGGCGCTCGAACGACTGTTCGCTCCCTGTTTAACTGCGCGGTTTCAAGCGCTAATAACGCTGCTTTTATTTGGCTATTTTCCTGTCCCGAAGTACCCAGTTGTTTGTTTTCCTTGTCTAGGTCTGCCTTCGCATTTTGGACATTTGCGCGTGCTCTGGCCAAGGTTGCTCGTGACTTATCCGCTTCAGCGATGGATATCACCCCTTTTTCCGCCATCGCTAGCACTCGACGTGTTTGCAACTCAACGTTATCTTTTTCAACAATGGCGCTGGTTAGCCTTGCTTGTGCAGAAGCAATCGACGCAGTCTGAGCACCGACGTTCTGTCCAGCAATCTCAAGTTCTTGCTCTGCCTTTTTTACGGCAATGTCGTAGTCCACGGGATTAAGTGTAATTAATACATCACCTTGTGATACGAGCTGGTTTGGCCTTACCAGGATATCCGTCACTTGACCAGACACCTGAGGCTTTATCGGAACAACATAACCTTTCACTCGGGCATTGTCTGTCGATGGGATAATGCGATCTGACACAATACTGAAAATCACTGACGAAACAATGACGACCACTAATACATTGGTGATCTTTTTGACTCGTTGTTGGCTGTTATCCTTGGTTGGGCCAGCGCCATCATTTGTATTTTCAATAGACTTTGCTTGAGTCTCTTTATCAGAATCGATTTTATCGTTCATTTTCCTTCCTTGTCACCACTATCAAAGACAACACTCTATAGTGCAGTGAGCACATTCACTGCTCAGTTATCGTTTGTCTATTTAAGATTAGATATAGACCAAAACACGAAACTTAGATAGTTAATCGATTGAATAATGGGACTTTTTATTAGGCTTTGTTTTTTAGTTCGTACAAAGCGAAAAAAACCTTAATGGCTTAATTTTAAAAAGAACTAACATGAAAAATTTGCCATTTTCCGCCACTCGGCCGATTATTAGATTATATTTTCGTAAAGGATTTGATATGAACGATTCGACTGACGAGCAGGTCCCTATGATCAAATCTGGTTATGCCAGAATTATCATTGAACTGCTCGCCGAACACGATTATGACCCCCACCAGCTCATTAAAGAATCAGGGTTACCACCCGATCTACATGACTTAGACAATGAATTCTTACCTGTTGAGCCTTTACGTCGTTTACTTTTTCTATCGGCAAATCAGTTGGGAACGGTAAATTTTGGCGAACTCCTTCGGGTTGCAATTAGGCAAAAGCTGATCCCAAAACTCTTAGGTGCCTTTAAAGACTTTTCAACCGTGAATGATGCGCTAGTATCATCAGAAGCAATCTATCAATACGACTCCATTGGTACTAAGACAGGCATTGAGACGTCCTATGGACGTACATGGTATTGGCGTCACAAACCGTTTCAAGATGATGACATTTATGCTTGGTCAGAAGTGTTTGCATTGATGTATGGCATCGAATTCATTCGAGCGTTAACAAAAACAGACTGGACACCATCACAAGTTAAACTTCAGTCGACAAACGTCGATGTATTTAACGCAACAATTGGTGACAACATTCAATATTTTGTTGGTAACGATAAAATGGCTTTGTTGTTAGAAGACGAGATTCTCGCCAAACCCGTCGTAATATCAAGCCAAGATATTAAACGCCAAGAACCGCTAATTACTTGGCACGCCAATTTTACGGATAAAGTGTTCACGTCGTTACTCCCGTACGTGCGCGAACATAATCTCACGCTTGAGCAATCTGCAGCTTTATTAGGAATGAGTCCGCGAACACTGCAACGTAGGTTAAATGAAGAGCGCACAAGCTTTCGACGAATAAAAGACAACCTTTTGTTTACCGTTGCTGTCGAGATGATGGGCGAAGAATTATCACTCACCCATGTTTCCAGCCAATTAGGGTATTCAGATATCTCTCATTTCTCTCGCTCGTTCAAGCGAATCAGTGGCTTAACGCCAAAAATGTATCAAAAAACCATCCTTAGTTTAAATAAAGTTAATCGTACTCCTTAGCCTTGTAGCGGCGATATATTTCTTCACTCAGTATGTCGTCGACACAACTCTACTCTTAACGCCTATCGAAATACTTAATGTCTCAACACCTTGTATCGAGCTTAGATCAAAAGCGCTAATCTCTTTCGTTGGCATAAAATGGTAATTAAAATCCATTCAATCGCTTTAACATTCGTCCTCTTTATTATCCACGGGAGTGATGAAAATGCGCTTAATCCTAAAATTTTTCTATTTGCTTGTTTTAACTGCATCCTTCGCAGCCAGTGCAAATGTACATAAATGGAAAAATACATCATTCGAATCATATTCGGATAAAACACAAGTCAAGTTCACATTACTTAATCGCTCAAGTAAGAATGCCAATTATTTTTTGCGCATTGACGACAAACAGTTCCCAAGCAAGATTCCATTAAGAGCTAATGAAGAAATTGATCTGGATATCACTGTCAATACTCCCGCGGGTAAAACATCACGAAAATACGTGTGCACGAAAATGGTATCGGACTCGCCAAATACCTATGAAGTATGCACTCAGCTCACCTTTAAAAGGTATTGATTATGAATACTCGACGCATAATTAGCGCGGGCCTGCTGATATTTTCACACAGTGCGTTTTCAAACCCTATCCCTTCGGTATCCAACCCATCTGGAACGGACCGAATTAGGACGACGGGCGGAGCAACGTGCGAGCAAGCCGTCTCAACAGGAAAAACCTTTCAAGTTGGGACTTACGGCAGCAGTGGTGTAGACGATCAGTATAACGACGGCAGTGGCTATGATCCTTACCACAATTATTACAACGAAGATGATCGCGGCGTTTATGCCGCCGTTACCATTCAATTTGGTGGCGAGGATCGAATTGATTGTACCAAGTTATATCAGTATGAAATGTTGCAACGCAAAAGAGAAGAACAACTCGCTCAAGCAGAACACGAACTCAAGCTTCTTCAAATTGAAGCGGAAAAGCACCGATTGCTAAAAATGAAACAAACCAATACATCATTCTCGGAGTAGAACATGAAACGAAACAACCTATTTAATGTAAAAAGTACTGTATTAATAACTTCATTATTTGCCAGCAGTGCTTGTTTTTCTGCCGACGACGAAACGGGTGAGGTCTTTTTTAGAGCCAATGTTGAATCTCAATGTGGCATCGAAGTAGAAGAAGATACTGGTACGTTAGGGTTTGGTGATTATGGCCAAGATGCAGCAAAAATAAAAATAATAAACAACAGTCATGACGGCCAAGTCGTCCTACAACTCACTGATCTTGATTATGACAATGATGACTTCCTATCGACCATGAGTAATGAACAATTCTATTTCAAAGTATCTGGAAAGACCGAAAAAGAAGGCTCCGCCGATACCTGGTTTATAGGACAAACGTTTGACCATGACGACTTGGGTGGTGGTCATAAGCTTGATATCAGAGCCAAAGTATCACTTGATGAATCAGATGCTGTAGCGAAGAATGACATTGTGCTTGAAACACAATGGACAGCGTTCTGTATTTCGTAAGGAATGGAACGATGAAAATCTCACATATTGTCATCCCATCACTTGCCTTCACCGTTTGCGCTCAAGTAGATGCGAATGCTCAAAGCAACGATTACGTTCCAGCTAATTCCCTTGCTCAGACGAATACACTTACTCAGGCTTTACCTCCTGAGCAAGTGGCTCACTACCAATTGATTTGTGAAGGCGGCCTTTATTCACATGAACGACGACTGTTTGATGCACTAGCTCATAGTGATGTAATTGATTGGACATTAATAGAAGCAGGGCCAAGAACGAGTCGGATCAATTATACGCGCACTGCAAACGGGGTTCCTGCGGAC
The DNA here is from genome assembly GCF_041471725.1 of Vibrio sp. 10N.261.51.F12. Classification (NCBI taxonomy): domain Bacteria; kingdom Pseudomonadati; phylum Pseudomonadota; class Gammaproteobacteria; order Vibrionales; family Vibrionaceae; genus Vibrio; species Vibrio sp. 10N.261.51.F12. The sequence goes on from NZ_JBFROV010000038.1 coordinate 55,658, forward strand.
ATCGTACACTGCGACGCTGTTATAGAATATACCTACGACAGTAAACAAGTCGCGATAAAAACTGGTTATACCGTTGCCCCTCAATATGAACAAGTCATGAGTGACACTAATGCGCTTAATCGAGCGATTCGAGATTTCATTATTCAACTTATGGTGTAACACACAATGAGAGACACAATAATAATGTTGTTTACTGCACTGATGTGGGCCTACTCGTCATTGAGCTATGCTAACGCACCATCCGGGGATTTGCGCTTTAGCGGTCACGTTAGAGAGCATTGTGGTGTCGAGGTATTAGAGAGTGGCGGTGAGTTGGCATTTGGTCAAGATTATACCGGACAAGAGAGCCTATTGAGACTCGAAAACAACCTCAAACAAGGCCGTATTCGTTTGAAATTAAAGCATGCGGACTTTGGTGACATTTCTTCTCGCATTCCCTCGTCACGTATTCGATTTCAAGTCGAATTTCCTCAGGTCATAGAAGGTGATATTGACTACTGGCGCGACGGCGTTGTTATCGAAAAACAACAACTAAATGAAGACCAAATCGTCCGCATCAAAGCGCGTATTAACATAGATGAGTCGCTAATACCTGCTGGCGAGTTGGTTATGCGTCTGGAATGGAGTACAGAGTGTGTCCGATAGCGACGTTGTCCGGTGGCGCTATCGGTGTGACTCTATTGAGGTGTATCACGGATGGTTGTCGTCGCTATTAACCACCACTAACCACTAACCACT